>NZ_RQYL01000039.1 GCF_003860125.1 Fretibacterium sp. OH1220_COT-178
GCGAGCGGCCGCTTCCTGCGGATGCGGAGGCCCTCGTCACGTCGTTGACCGACGTCTGCTGCGAGGGGCTGCTGGATCGTGTGGAGCGGGACCGGAATTGTCCCCGCTCCCGTTCCTAGAGCGATCGTCCAAGCCCCTTCCTCTCCGGATCGGTTCCCGTCCGCCACAGATGGCAGCGCACGAAATGGCCGGGCCTCGGTTCCGCCAGCGGCGGACGATCCGTCCGGCAGCGCTCGGTGCCCTGCGGGCAGCGGTTGACGAACGGGCAGCCCTCGGGCCTCTCCAGGGGACTCAGCGCATCGCCCTCCAGGGGCGCGCGCCGCTTCCGCCGCGAGGGGTCGCAGGCGGGGACGGAGTCCAGCAGCGCCCGGGTGTAGGGGTGCAGGGGCTCCGCGTAGAGCTCCGCGGTCGGGGCCCGCTCCACCAGCTCGCCCAGGTACATCACCCCGACCTTCCGGCTGACGTGCCGCACCACGTTCAGGTCGTGCGAGATGAAGAGCATGGTCAGGCCCATCTCCTCCTGAAGGTCCATCAGCAGGTTCAGGATCTGGGACTGGATGGAGACGTCGAGCGCCGAGACGGGCTCGTCGGCAAGGATCAGGCGCGGCCGGGCGATGAGGGCCCGTCCGATGCCGATCCTCTGTCTCTGTCCTCCGCTGAACTGGTGGGGATAACGCGTCCGGTGCGTGCGGCTCAGGCCGATCCGGTCCAGCATGTCCAGGACGTCGCGCTCGATCCGCCTTCGGTCCCCCAGCCCGTGGGTCCGCAGGGGCTCCGCCAGGAGGTCCTCCACCGTCATCCGCGGGTTCAGCGAGCCGTAGGGGTCCTGGTAGACCATCTGGATGTGGCGGCGGGCCCTCCGCATCGCCTCGGGGGCGAGCGTCAGCAGGTCGCGCCCGTCGAAGAGGACCGACCCAGCCGTGGGCTCGATCAGCCGGACGATGCACCGGGCGGTGGTGGATTTTCCGCACCCGGACTCGCCGACCAGGGCCATGGTGTCCCGTTCGTCGATGGAGAAGCTGACGTCCTCCACGGCCCGGATGGCGGGGCCCTTCCCGCGGAACCAGCCGGAGGGCGCGGCGAAGTGCTTTTTCAACCCCCGAACCTCGAGAAGCGGGCCGGACGCTTGGAGAAGGTCCTCTTTGCGCTCGGGTCCCCGCAGAGGATCCGGTTTCACGATGTTCCGATCGTCGTCCATCACAGGGCCTCCCTTGTACGGCAGCACCGGCAGAGGTGTCCGTCCCCCCTATCCTGCAGGACCTGCGGGGCCTTGCACGGGTCTTCGGCCTCGTCGCAGCGGCTCCGGAAGCGGCAGCCCGTCTCCAGGGGACCGGACGGCACCGTCCCGCGGATCGCATAGAGGCGCCTTTCCGCGTTTCCCAGGGACCGGACGGACCGCAGCAGGCCGCGCGTGTAGGGGTGCAGGGGGTTCCGGAAGATCCGCTCCACATCGCCCTGTTCGACGATCTGCCCGCGGTAGAGTACGGCCACGCGCCGGCACGTCTCGGCCACGACGCCGAGGTCGTGGGTGATGAGGAGGATCGACGTGCCGCGGCTCTCCTGCAGCTCGTTCATCAGGGCCAGGATCTGGGCCTGAATCGTCACGTCCAGGGCCGTGGTGGGCTCGTCGGCGATGAGGAGCGCGGGGTCGCAGAGCATGGCCATGGCGATCATGACGCGCTGGAGCATCCCGCCGGAGAGCTGGTGCGGGTAGGAGGCCAGCACCCCCTCCGTCCGGGCGATCCCCACCCTGCGGAGGATGTCCGTCACGGCCGCGCGCGCCTCGGCGCGGCCCGGACTCCTGTGGAACGTCAGGGCCTCCGTCAGCTGGCTCTCGATCGTGAACAGCGGGTCCAGGGAGGTCATGGGCTCCTGGAAGATCATGGAGACGGCGTTTCCCCGTATCTCGCGCATCCGGGCCCTCGAACAGGCCAGGAGGTCCTCGCCGCGGAACAGGATGCGGCCCCGGGCGACGGACAGCGGGGGCTCGATCAGCCGCAGGATGGATAGCGCGGTGATGCTCTTGCCGCATCCGGACTCCCCGACGATCCCCAGGGTCTCGCCGGGGTAGACGCAGAGGCTCAGGTCGTCGACCAGGTCCAGGGACCCCCGGTCCGTCCGGAGTTCGATGCCCAGGTTCTCGATGCTCAGCAGGGGGCCGGCGAGGGGTTCCGTCCTCATCGCTTCAGCTTCGGGTCCAGGATGTCGCGGAGGCTGTCGCCCAGGATGTTGAACGAGAGGATCGTCAGAAAGATGAAGAGCGCCGGAAATACGGCCGTCCATGGCGCCAGCTCCATCGTGCTGCGGCTCTCCGACAGCATCGAGCCCCAGGACGGGTGGGGCGGCTGGATGCCGAGCCCGAGAAAGCTGAGGGCGGACTCCGTCAGGACGGCGCTGGACAGGGCCAAGGTCGTCTGGACCAGGAACGGCGCGAGGGTGTTTGGCACGATGTGCCGGACGACGACCATCAGCGGTCTGACCCCGACGGACCGTGCGTTCTCGACGTAGTCCATGGAGCGGACCGAGAGGACGGCGGCCCGCACCGTTCGGGTGAAGACCGGCATGAACACGACGCCGATCGCGGTCATCGTGTTGCGCAGGCTCGGCCCCAGGACGGAGACGATCACGAGGGCCAGGAGGATGGAGGGGAACGCGAACAGCACGTCCATCGCCCTCATGACCAGAGCGTCGACCCAGCCGCCGCGGCAGCCCGCCAGCAGTCCCAGCAGGTACCCGAACCCCGCGCCGATGGACACGGAGACGACCCCCACGAACACGGAGACCCGCGCGCCGTACAGGATGCGGCTCAGGATGTCCCGCCCCAGGAAGTCCGTGCCCATCCAGTGGAGCGCGGAGGGCGCGGACAGCTTCATCCGTGTCGCGACCTGGAGCGGGTCGCAGGGCGCGAGCAGGGGTGCGAGGATCGCCATCAGCAGGATGGCCGCCACCCCGACGAAGCCCCAGCGTCCCACCTTGTCCCTGATCAGGGCCGAGAGCAGCTCCTTCATCGTCCGCCTCCTCCTACCTGTAGGTGATCCTGGGGTCGATCCCCGTGTAGGCCAGGTCCACCGCCAGGTTGACCAGCACGTAGACGCAGGCGATGATCAGGACGTTGACCTGGACCACCGGGTAGTCCCGCTTGAAGATCGCCGTGAGCGTCATCTGGCCGATCCCCGGCAGGGAGAAGATCTGCTCCGTCACGACCGTTCCGCCGAGGAGGGAGCCGATCTGCATCCCGGCGATCGTGACGATCGGGATCAGGCTGTTGCGCAGGGCGTGCCGGAGCAGGACGATCCGCTCCCCCGCGCCCTTGGCCCGTATGGTGCGGATGAAGTCCTGCCTCAGCACCTCCAGCATCGACGAGCGGGTCATGCGCATGATCCCGGCCGCCATGATGCAGCCCAGCACCAGGGCCGGGAAGATCAGGCACTCCAGGTTTGCCAGGGGGTCCTCGAAGAAGCCCACGAAGTCCACGGGAGGGTAGTAGGAGAAGCCCAGCGACAGCCCCAGGATCAGCAGGGTGGCGAAGGCGAAGTTGGGGATGGAGACCCCGATCAGGCCGACGACGCGGATGAGCAGGTCCACGGGCCGGTTGCGCTTGACGGCGGAGAGGATCCCCAGCGGGATGGCGAGGACCCAGGCGATCAGGGACGCCAGCAGCGCGAGCTCGAAGGTCACCTTGAAGCGGGAGAGAAACTCCGGAAGGATCGGCTTTCCCGTGCGCAGCGAGACGCCGAAGTCGCCCCTCAGCATGCCGCCCGCCCACTGCAGGTACTGCCGGTGGAGGGGGAGGTCCAGCCCGAACTGCTTCTCCAGCGCCGCCCGAACCTCCGGCGTCTCCTCGATGCCCAGGATTCCGGAGACGACGTCGCCGGGCAGCACCCGCATCAGGAAGAAGACGAGCACGCTGACGGCGGCCACCACCGGGATCAGCATCAGGATGCGCTTGACGATGTAGAGCTTCAGAAGAAATCCCCCTTTTGCACGAGAAACGGATCGACCGACACCGCTTGTCCCTGAAAAAACCAGGCGACCGACACGCCCCGACAAGGGAACCGGGCGACCGGCGCGGCTCAGCCTGCCGGCCGTCGCCCGGCGGTGCGCGGCTACTCCTCGACCGTCACCCCGACGAAGTTCTCGCTGTCGTAGGTCTCGGCCCGGTAGCCCTTCACCTCTTTGCGGACGAAGAAGAAGGCCTTCGGGCACTCCAGGAAGACGGTGGGGAGGTCGTGCAGCAGGATCTCCTGCGCCCGGGCGTAGATTTTGCGGCGGGACTCGAAGTCCGTCGTCTCCCGGCCCTCCGCGTTCAGCTTGTCCACCTCCGGGTTGGAGTAGCCCCAGACGTTGGCGGGCGCTCCGGTGGTGAAGAAGAAGTCCAGGCTGCGGTCCGGGTCGCTGCCGCCGCCGTTCATGCCGATCATGGAGTCGTGCGTCCGGTGCTTCCAGGCGTCGATGTACTGCGCCGTCTCCAGGACCCGGATGGAGGCCTCGATGTTCCCCTTCGCCAGCTGGCTCTGGATGATCTGAGCGGCGTCCGTGGTCGCCTTGTTGATGCCGGCGGTGATCTCCATGGAGAACCCGTCGGGGTACCCCGCCTCGGCCAGCAGCTTCCTGGCCCGCTCGGCGTCCGGCTTGTAGAGCGCGTCCCGCTCGACGTCGATCGCCCATTTCGTCATGGACGGCGGGCAGGGGCCGGTGGGCACCGCGTTGCCGTCGTAGATCGCGTCGATGATCTCCTGGCGGTCGATCAGAAGTGCCACGGCCTGGCGCACGCGCACGTCGTCGAACGGCTTCTTCGTCAAATTGAATCCCAGGAAGTCGTAGTTGGAGGACAGGTAGTCCATCACGACGATGTCCTTGTTGTTCTTCACCAGCGGCAGGTTGGCGGAGGACAGGACGGCCAGGTGGACGCTCTTGGTCCTCAGGGCGGCCAGCCGGGACGCCTCGTCCGGCATCACCAGGAACGTCAGCGTGTCGAGCCTGGGCTCGCCCTCGATGAAGTAGTCCGGGTTCCGCTCCAGAACGATCTTGTTGCCCTCGACGTACTCCTTCATCCTGAAGGGGCCGGTGCCGCAGGTCACCTTCTTGAGGTCCCCGTGCTCCTCCACGACCTCCTTCGGGACGATCCCGGCGTAGTTGCTGGCCGTGTAGTTCAGGAAGGTCGCGTCCGGGCTGCTCAGGGTGAATTTCACCGTGTAGGGGTCGAGGGCCTCGATGGCCTTGACCCGCGAGAAATAGGAGCGCGCGATGGACCCCACGTCGGGATTCAGGATCCGGTTGTAGGTGTAGAGGACGTCGTCGGCCGTGAGCTCGCGCCCGTTGTGGAACTTCACGCCCTTGCGCAGGTGGAACGTGTAGGTGTTGTTCGGCCCCTCCTCCCAGCGCTCCGCCAGGTCGGGGATCAGGTCCATGCTGGCGTTCGTCTCCAGAAGCGTGGAGTAGATCTGCTTGTGGACGCGGATCGATGCGTGGGCGGTCACCAGGTTCGGGTCCAGCCCGCTGGGCTCCTTGTCGACCGCGTAGATCAGGTTCCGGCCCGACGCCTCGGCGCAGGGGAGCCCGGAAAGGGCGAGCGCAACCAGAAACAGAAGAAGACACAGCGACTTTCTCATCGAGTACGACCTCCTCCGGCCGACGGGGCGCAAATAACAACCCGGGCGGCCCGTTTTTTTTGAAATCGGCGCCTCAGGGCCGTTTCAACAGCGTTCGGTGCAGTTCGCGGCGCAGGTCCGTGAGGTCGGGCGCGGGCTCCACGGCCAGGCGGCTGGTCAAAAGCGCGGCGGAGATGCGCCGCTCCGGGCAGACCCACAGGGACGTCCCGGTGAAGCCGGAGTGTCCCGCGCCGAGGGGAAAGACGTCGGATATCCTCCAGCCCAGCCCCCTGCCGTCGCCGTGGTCCCGGAAGGACTCCGCGACGACCTCCGGGCGCACCCATTGTACTCCCTCCGCCCGTCCGCCGTCGAGGTAGAGGCGCCCCAGCCGGGCGACGTCGCGCGCCCGGGCGAAGATCCCCGCGTGTCCGGCGGTACCCCCGAAGAAATAGTGTGCGTTGCCGTCGTTGACCTCGCCCCGCATGGCGGCGTCCGTCGGACGGAAGGCCCCGAAGGAGAGGCCGCGCTCCGCGCACATCCGCATCTCGATGCGGTTCCCCCGTTCCGTCTCCACGCAGGCGGACGGGTCGGCGGGACGGTAGGTCATGGCCGTGCCCAGGAGCGCGTTGAGCTCCTGCAGATTATCCTCGAGGCCCCTTCCCGTCGCCCGACGGACCAGCTCGCCGAGGATCATGAAGTTCAGGTCGCTGTAGGCCGGGCCGGGCTCCGGCGCGGTCTCCGCCAGAACCGTCTCCAGGACGGCCCAGAACGGGCCGGGACGCGTGTAGAACGGGAACCAGGGGACGAGGCCGGACGAATGCGCCAGAAGGTTGCGCACCGTGACGGCCGAAAGACGCCGCCGGGCGACGGGGCCCGGAAGGTCCGGGTCGAGAAGATCCACGGGCCGGTCGTCCAGGGAGAATGCCCCCTCGGCCTCCAGGTGGAGGACCGTCGTCGCCGTGACCATCTTGGTGACGGAGGCGAGGTCGAAGAGGGCGTCGGCGGAACACCCCTCGGACGTCTCGCAGAGCACGTTTCCCCGGCATTCGACGAAACAGGCCGCCTTGCGGTAGCACGTGTCCCTGCAACGCGTCAGCAGGGCCCGGATCGGGTGCTCCGTCCGCTCGTCCCTCATGGCCGGGCCTCCGGGGCGAGCAGCTTGGACATGTAGAACTCGTCGACGTAGCGCGTGCCGAACCTCATCGATTCGCGCTTGCGCCCCTCGAAGCAGAATCCCAGCCGGGTGTAGAGCTTGAGGGCGGGCTCGTTGTCCGTCATCACGGTCAGGTCGATGCGGCGAACCCCGATCCCCCGCGCCCAAGCCTCCAGGGCCTCGAACAGGCGCCGGCCTATGCCCCGTCCCGTGTGGCTCTGCAGGATCGCCACCGCCACGGTGACGACGTGGGCCACCCTTGGGGCGGAGCGCCCGTAGGCGGCCAGATAGCCCACCAGCTCGCCGTTCTCCTCCGCCGCGATCATGCAGGACCTCGGGTTCCGGACGATCGCGTCGATCTCCTCGGCGTAGACGCGCAGGACGTCCAGCCTCTCTCCGGGGCCGTAGAGACGGTAGGGCGTCTCGCGGTCCAGCTGCAGGCAGAGCCTGCGGTAGGCCTCCGCGTCCTCGCGGCCGAGCCGCCGCACGATCATGAGCCCGCCCCCGCGGAGGGCGACGGCAGGGCCAGCTTGCCCATGAGCACGTCGCGGTCGGCGCCCGTCGCGCTTCTGGCGTTGTTGAAGCGCCCGTGGAGGAACTCGTTGCCCAGAATGGCGAAGGCCGCCGCCTCCTTGGCGTCGACGGACATCCCCAGCCGCTCCAGGGGATATGCCTCGGCCCCGAGATGATGGGCGAGCCGCCGCATCATGAAGGGGTTGTGCGCGCCGCCTCCGCTGACGTAGAACTCGTCGATGGGGAAGGGGACGTGGGTCCGGGCGGAGAAGCCGATGGCGTAGGCCGTGAAGTCCGTGACCGTGGCGACGACGTCGGGAAAGGTGAGTCCCAGGCCCTCTCCGTGCCGCAGGACTCGCTCCGCGTACTCCACGGTGTAGAGCTCCCGGCCGGTGCTCTTGGGGGCGGGACGGGGGAGGAAGGCGTCCCGGCCGATCATGAAGTCCAGCAGCTCCTGCGACGGGGCGCCTCGGGCCGCGGTGCGGCCGTCCTCGTCGAAGTCACCGTCGCCGTGGATCTTCATCAGGCTGTCGATCAGGACGTTGCCCGGGCCGGTGTCGAACGCCCTCAGGCCGTCCGCCGCCCCGCCCTGCGGCAGGGCCGTGACGTTGCCGATCCCTCCGATGTTGATCAGCAGGCGGCTCGCCCGGTCGCTCGCGTAGAGCAGGCGGTCGACGAAGGGGACGAAGGGCGCTCCCTCGCCGCCGTACGCCATGTCGGAGGGGCGGAAGTCGCCCACGGTGGGGAGCCCCGTGACGGCTGCGATGTCGGCCAGCTCCCCGATCTGGAGGGTGCAGCCCTCCTCGGGCGCGTGATGGACGGTCTGGCCGTGGGACGAGACGAAGTCGACGTCCGCGGGGCGCAGACCCGCCCCGGATAGGGCCTCCAGGACGGCGTGCCCGATCCGTACGCCCAGGGCCTTGTTCGCCCGGCAGAGGGCGGCGACGTCGGCGCCTCCCGGGGTGCAGAGCCGCAGGAGATCCTCACGCTCCCGGTCGGAGTAGGGAAGGGTGATGAAGTGAAGCACCTCGATCCGCGTGTCCCGCCCGACGCCCGCGATGCGGCAGAGGGCGACGTCGATCCCGTCCAGCGACGTGCCGGACATGACGCCTGCAGCCAGAACTTCCTTTTTCTCGACGATCCTTCGAACGGCTTCGATCATGGGGCCTCCTCGATGCCTCGGCATTCGGAGTGGAAAGCGCGCCCCCGCCGTTTCGGGGGAGAGGCTCTTTCCCGTTCCCCAAGTATAACGGATGCGCCCGCGGAACGGATTGCGGCGGGGGGCTTCGCCCCGATTCGTCCGTCGGCGAGGGGCGAGGGGATCCGGGAGGGATTTTTTTATGACGGAAGAGAACAAGGGAGAGTCGCTGTTCGGGAGGGTCGTCCCCCTGCCCTTGGTGGACGAGATCAAGGAGAGCTATCTGAACTATGCCATGAGCGTCATCGTCGGCCGGGCCCTGCCGGACGTCCGCGATGGGCTGAAGCCCGTTCAGCGACGCGTTCTGTACTCCATGTCGGAGCTGGGGCTCCGGCACAATTCGGCCTACAAGAAGTCCGCGCGCGTCGTCGGCGAGACGATGGGCAAATACCACCCCCACGGCGACGGTTCCATATACGACACGATGGTCCGCATGGCGCAGGACTGGAGCCTGCGCTACCGGCTGGTGGACGGCCAGGGCAACTTCGGCTCCATCGACGGGGACAAACCGGCGGCCATGCGCTACACGGAGGCGCGGCTCCACGAGGCGGGCGAGCTGATGCTGGCCGACATCGACGAGGATACCGTGGATTGGGGGCCCAACTTCGACGAATCGCTGCAGGAGCCCCTGTGCCTGCCCTCGGTGCTCCCCAACCTGCTGATCAACGGCAGCACGGGGATAGCGGTCGGCATGGCCACGAACATCCCTCCGCACAATCTGAGGGAGGTCGTGGACGTCCTCTGCTGGATCCTGGAGACGGGGGCGTCGGCCGAGGAGGTCAGCCTGGCGGACATTCTGGAGCGCATGCCGGGGCCAGATTTTCCGACCGGTGGGATCATTCTGGGGCGCCAGGGGATCTACGACGCCTACAGGACCGGCCGCGGCCGGGTCGTCGTCCGCGGGCGCATGCACGCGGAGGAGGGCAAGCGGGGACGGTCCCACGTGGTCGTCACCGAGATCCCCTTCATGGTCAACAAGACCAACCTGATCGAGACGATGGTCGCCTGCGTCCAGAACAAGGAGATCGACGGGGTCTCGGACATCCGCGACGAGTCGGACCGGGAGGGGATGCGCATCGTCCTGGAGCTCACCCGGGACGGGGACCCCGACCTCGTGATGCGCCAGCTCTACAGGCGCACCCAGCTTCAGTCGACGTTCGGCGTCATCAACCTGGCGCTCGACAAGGGACGTCCCCGCGAGCTCCCGATCGCGAGCATGCTGGGCCTGTTCCTGGACCACCGCCGGGAGGTGGTGCGCCGCAGGACGCAGTTCCGGCTGGACAAGGCCCTGGCCCGGGAGCACATCGTCGAGGGACTCGTCAAGGCGCTCGACATCATCGACCGGGTGATCCAGCTCATCCGAGGCTCGGCCTCGGCGACGGAGGCCAAGGAGGGGCTGGTCGACCGGCTCGGGTTCTCCGAGCTCCAGGCCCAGGCGATCCTGGAGATGCGCCTCCAGCGCCTGACGGGGCTGGAGCGCGAGAAGCTGGACGAGGAGCTGCGCCAGCTTCTGCGGGACATCTCGTCCTATCGGGAGATCCTGGGGGACGCCAGGGTTCTGGACGGCGTGATCCGGGGCGAGCTGCAGGAGCTCGGAAAGCGCTTCGGGGACGACCGCCGGACGGAGATCCTCGACAACTACCGGGAGTCGGCGGACGAGGAGCTGATCCCCGAGAGCGACATCGTCGTCGTGCTGTCCAAGGACGGTTTTCTGAAGCGCCAGGACCTCGAGAGCTACGCCCTGCAGGGCCGCGGCGGGAAGGGGCGCAAGGGCGCCTCCGTCCAGGAGGACGACAGCATCGCCACGGTGTGCGTGACCCATACGCACCGCGACCTGTACTTCTTCACCAACAAGGGGCGCGTCCTCATGCTGAAGGGATTCACGATCCCCGAGACCCGCACCGGAAAGGGCAAGCTGATATCCCGCCTCCTTCCCCTGGAGGAGGGGGAGCGGGTGGTCACGCTCTCCAGCAGCGACATGGAGGGCCTGAACTACGCCTTCTTCCTGACGAAGGATGCCGTCGCCAAACGGATCGAGCTCTCCGAGCTAGTGGACTCGAACCGGCCCAGGCGGGTCATCACCCTCGACGAGGGGGACGAGATCGCCCAGGTTCGCCTGACGACCGGAAGCGACGACCTGCTCCTGATGACTTCGGGCGCCCAGGCGCTTCGCGTCTCCGAGGAGGAGTTCCGTGCGATGGGCCGCGGCGCCCGGGGCGTGCGGGCCATGCGCCTTGCGCCCGGGGACTCCATCATCAGCTGCGACGTCGTGAGCGAGGAGGCCGATATCCTCATCCTCAGCGAACGGGGTGTCGGGAAACGCACGCGCTTCGCCGAGTTCACCCCGCACCACCGGGCCACGTCGGGCGTGCGGGCCATGAACCTCGGGCCCAAGACCGGCCGCCTGATCGGCTGCCACGCGGTCCGGGATCAGGACGAGATGATCGCCATAACGACGCGGGGCCGCATGATCCGGGTCGCGGTGCAGGAGATGCCGCTGCTCAGCCGGGTGGCCATGGGCAACATCACGGTGCGCCTCGACGAGGGGGACCTCGTGGCGGATTGCAGCATCGTCCGTATGGAGGACGAGGCCGGCGCGTCCCAGCCGGTTGCGCCGCTCTTCGAGGCGGAGGGCGGGGAAGCGCCGGCGGAGTAGGCGCTTCCTTTTCGCTCGTTGACGCAAGGGAGGATGTGAGCCTTTGAAGTTCGCAAAGGACGGGATTTCGACGATCGCGTTTCTCGCTCTGACCACGGCGGCCTTCGCCCTCGTCTCCGTCGTGCCCATGACGGTCATGGCCGTTCTGACGGCCTTCGTGGTCTGGTTCTACCGCGACCCCGACCGCACGACGCCGGAGGAGGAGGGGCTTTTCACCTCTCCGGCCGACGGCCGGGTCGTGGAGATATCGGAGGCGGAGCACCCCTTCACGGGGCCGGCGGTGAAGGTGGGGATCTTCATGAACGTCTTCAGCGTACACGTGAACCGCGCGCCCTGCATGGGGCGGGTGGACTATCTGGAATACGTGCCGGGGAGGAAGATCGCCGCCTTCGCCCCAAAGGCCTCGGAGGTCAACGAGCGCAACCTCGTGGGGCTCTCCACCCCGCACGGTCCCGTTCTGATGGTCCAGATTGCGGGGCTTCTCGCGAGACGCATCGTCTGCCGGCTGAGGCGGGGCGAGGTCTTGCAGGCCGGGCAGCGCTACGGAATGATCCGTCTGGGGTCCCGTGTTGACATCTATCTGCCGAAGGATGTAAGATTGATAGCCAAGCTTGGAGATAAGGTCCATGCCGGAGTCTCTTCTTTAGGAGTGATGGATCCGTGAGCTTTTTGAAGGGCCGCAAATGGAGGCGCAGGCGCAAGCCGCTCGAGTTCCGACAGATCGCCCCCAACATGGTGACGAGCGGCAATCTGCTCTGTGGCCTGTTTTCTTTGATGCTGGCCGTGGAGGGGCGGTTCGTGCCGGCCGCGTGGCTGGTGTTCTTTGCCGTGATCTTCGACGGGCTGGACGGCAAGGTGGCGCGCAGTCTGGGAGGGGGTACCCAGTTCGGTCTCGAGTTCGACAGCCTGGCCGACCTGGTCAGTTTCGGGGTCGCCCCGGGCATGTTGGTCTATATGGCCTCTCTCAGAGGAGTGGGTGGGCTTTTCGGCGTCGTGGCGGCCTGTTTCTTCGTCCTCTGCGTCGCACTCCGTCTGGCGCGCTTCAACGTCGTCCACGTTCCCGGTCCCTTCCAGGGGCTTCCCAGCCCGGCGGGCGGGCTTTTCGTGGCCTCCTTCGTGCTGGCCGACGCGATCCTCCATCCGGCGGCGATGGCGGCCATCCTTGCCTTCGCGGGTTTCCTCATGGTGTCGAGCGTCCCCTACGCGAACCTCAAGAAGCTCACCAAGAGGAGTGCCGACAGGAAACGCTGCATGGCGTTGCTGGTCATGGTGTCCCTGTGTTTCGCGTTCCTCGGCGCGGCGGCTCCGCTCTTCCTCTTCGCCCTCTACATCGTCAGCGGCCTGGTCCGCTTCGATTGGGGGCAGTGGCTTCTTTTGCCGGAGGCCAGAAACCAGGAGGCCGTCACAAAGCCGCATTGATGCTCGAGGATGGTTGACTGAAAATTTTTCCCGCGGGGGAGCCCAGGCTGAGAGGAGGGAACGCGCGAGCGGACTCTCGACCCCTGAACCTGATCCGGGTAATGCCGGTGCAGGAAGTCGGACGTTTCGGACTGACGGAGGCTCTCCATTCCTGTGGGATGGGGAGCTTTTTTATTTATGGCCGGTGGGAGCGCCCCGCGGCGCATCCGATTCGGGAGGAGGACGATGACCGTGACAAAATCGTTGAAGGACTGCACCGGGAGGGACGTGGAGGCGGCATGGCGCGCCTTGCGGGAGCGGAGGCCGCTGATCTTCCACGTCACCAATGACGTGGCGGCACCGCTTCAGGCCAACGTCTGCCTGGCGGTGGGGGCCTCCCCGCTCATGTCCAGGCATCCGGAGGAAACCGAGGAGCTGATCGCCCTCTCGAGCGGCTTCCTGGCGAATCTGGGGACCCCGACGCCGGACTCCGTCAGGGTCGTGAACCTGGGGCTCTCCGCGGCGCGGAAAAAGGGCTGCATGACGCTTCTGGACCCGGTCGGCTACGGGGCGTCGCGCCTGAGGGTCGACCTCTTCGACGGGATCATGAGGGAACACCCGCTGTCGATCCTCAAGGGGAATGCGGGAGAGATCTCCCTGATGGCCGGGGTGGGAGGATCGACCCGAGGGGTGGATGCCGTTGGGGCCGGGGACCTGAGGCGCGGGGTGCTCGAGCTGTCGCGGCGCCATGGCTGCGTGACTTGCGCCACGGGGCCCGAGGACCTGATCGGCGACGGGACGGCCGTGGCGACGGTGAGGGGTGGGAGCGCCCTTCTCCCCCTGGTCTCCGGAAGCGGGTGTGTCTCCGGAACGGTCGTGCTGGCGGTCGCGGCGGCCTGCGGCGACCCGGCCCTGGGAACGCTCTGCGGGCTGCTTGCGATGGGCATCGCCTCGGAGCGGGCGGAGAAGAGCGCACGGGGGAGCGGCTCCTTTGCGGCCGGCCTGGTGGACGAGCTTCATCGGCTCGAACCGGAGCACCTTTCCGCCGACTCCGGCCGCTGGAGCGTGGAGGTCCCGCGATGAGAGCGATCGGGACGATCGATCTGCGCCGCGCGATGCGCCTTTACGTGATCCCCGACCGGACCGTGGGCGCGCCCCTTTCCCTGGAGGCGCAGGCCCGGCTGGCCCTGGCCGGAGGCGCAACCGCCCTGCAGCTGCGCGACAAGGGAATGGACGGCGGGGAGCTGCTCGGCGAGGCGACTCGGATGCTCTCCCTCTGCCGGGCGCGAAACGTCCCCCTCTTCGTGAACGACCGGCTGGACGTGGCCCTGGCCTGCGGGGCCGACGGCGTGCACCTGGGACAGAGCGACCTTCCGGTGGCCGATGCCCGTCGGCTGGCCCCGCGCCCCTTCGTGATCGGAGCGTCCGTGCGCACGCCGGAGGATGCGGCCCGGGCCGTGCGGGACGGGGCGGATTACCTTGGGGTCGGCGCGGTGTTCCCGACGGGCTCGAAGGACGACGCGCAGGTCATCGGTCCGGAGGGCGTCCGGGCCGTGGTGCGGGCGGCCTCCGTCCCCGTCGTGGCCATCGGAGGGATCTCCCTGGGGAATCTGGATGCGGTCATGGCCTGCGGTGCGGACGGCGCGGCGGTGATCTCCGCGGCCGTGCGCGGCGATGTGAGCGCCAATATGGAACGGCTGTCCCTGGCCCTTTTGTAGGGTTGTCCCAAGACGTCACAATACGGGAGCCCGAAGGACGTCCTTCGGGCTCCCGTATTTTCATCGTCTCGTGCGGAGAGGTCAGAGGAAGGGCCAGGGAGGCATGAAGGCCTCGGGCATGCCGAAGCGCTTGCCCAGGAACATCAGAACCTGAGGGCCGAAGAGAAGCGTCATATAGCATCCGACGGCCAGATAGGGCACCAGGGGGATGGAATCCCCTCGTCCCCATCGGACCTTGCCCCGGAGCATGAGGACGACGATCCCCACCCCGCCGGCCATGATGCCGAAATAGAAGGCCAGAAGCGTGAGGCGCCAGCCGAGGATGGCGCCGATCCCGGCCATGAAGCAGGCGTCGCCCCATCCCATCCCTCCTCGGCTGAGGAGGATGATGACGGCGAAGATGGCCCAGCCCGCGGCCGCCCCCACAAGCCCCTCCAGGACGGCGTCGCGTCCCCCGAACAGACGGACCAGAAGCCCGCCGACCCCCATGGCGAGAGCGAAGGCATCGAATACTTCGCTGGATTCATAGTCGGTAAGGGCGTTCAGAAGCAGGCCAAAGGTTCCGATCAGGGAGATGAGGCCGGCCCAGGAGGGCCCCCAGCGCCAAACGACGCCCGCCGCCGACGCCGCGCCGATGAGCTCGACCAGCAGATAGCGGGGGGAGATGCGCGTCCCGCACCCCCGGCATCTGCCGCGCTGCAACAGCCAGGAGGCGATCGGGATGAGTTCGGAGGAGGCGAGGACCCTCCCGCAGGATTCGCAGGCGGAGCGCTCGCTGCCCCACCAGGGGCGTCCCTCCAGGCTGCGGTGGGCGACGACGTTCAGAAAGGAGCCCATACAGGCGCCCAGCAGTGCGGCGAGGATGGCCGGAAGGAGGTTGGGGGAGGCGTCCATGGGGGTACCGGCTAGCGCCTCCGGCCCTTGTCGCTGTAGAGCTGCTGGCCGTAGGAGACGGCGCTGCGCTGGGGGGCGGCCGCCGCGGAGGACTTCATCTCGTTCAGGGATCGCTCGAACTCGAGCGCCAGTTTTTGCCGGTCGGTCTCCTCTCCTGCCGAGTCGAGCTTGAGATCCCGGTCCAGGTAGCCCATGTCCACCAGGGCCTGGATGTCCCGAATATCCGCCTCCAGGGATGTGGAGAGGGACTCCACGTTCGCCTCCAGCTTGGGGTTGTCCCTCAGAAAATCCCGAACCTTCACGTAGAGCTCGTCGAGACGCTGTTTGCACGCCGGGCAGGTCCGGCCTCCGGCTGCGGTGAAGATCTTTCGGCATAACCTACAAGTGAGCAAGGCCATCTGAATGAGCAACCTCCTGTATGCGTCAAAGTGCGGGACGGCAGCGACGAAGAATCCCCTTTTCAGGACGAGGTCAAGGTCGTTCCGGTCCGCGTCCTTCTCATTGTACCTCATGGAGAGGGCTTTGGAACGGGGGCGGGAGGAAATCGAGCGATTTTTTCGGGTCGGACCTCCATTCGGCAACTTGTTCCTTGCGCCCGGTGCGGATCGGGTTACAATAGCAGACGTGGCTCGCAAGACATTCAACTTTTATAGCTTTGAGGGAGGAAACAGAGGATGAAGCCGACGGTAGTCGACCATATAGGAATAGCGGTGAGCAGCATCGAGAAGTCCCTGGCCTTTTGGGAGGGGACGCTCGGAATCCGGTGTACGGGGGTGGAGGAGGTCCAGGAACAAAAGGTCAAGACGGCCTTTCTGCCCCTGAAGGATACGGAGGTCGAGCTTCTCGAACCGACGGCGGAGGACAGCCCCGTCGCCAAGTTCATCGCCAAGAAGGGGGAGGGGATCCACCATCTGGCCATTCGGGTGGAGGACCTGGAGGCCGCCCTGGCGGAGCTCAAGGAGAAGGGCGTGCGCCTGATCGACGAGAAGCCCCGCAAGGGGGCTGGAGGGGCGCTGATCGCCTTCATCCATCCCGCTGCGACGGGTGGCGTACTGCTGGAGCTCTCCCAGCGCTGAACGTGGGGGCCAGGAAAGGGACGCGTGTCGACAAATACGGGGTCTCCCTGCTGACCGGGCTCGTGCGGCGCCTGCCCCACAGGCTCGCCGTGGCGTTCGGCGGGCTTTTGGGGCGCCTGCTCTGGGCCCTGAGCTGGCGTAAGGTCGACCGGTGCGAGGTGCGCTGTGTCGCGGCCCTGGGGGTGGGGGTCACCGTGGCTCGGAGTATCGTTCGGAGGTCCTTCGAGAACCTGGGACGCTCGGCCGCCGAGTTCGTCCGGCTGGACCGGATGATGCCCGGCCTGCGCGAGACGATGGCGATCGAGGGGAGCGAGCATCTCGACCGGGCCTTGGCGCGCGGACGCGGCGCGCTCCTGATGGCGGCCCACATCGGCAACTGGGAGCTCGCGGGAGCGCGAATGGTCCTGGAGGGGTATCCCGTCGTGCCGCTCTACACCCCCCAGCGCAACCGCGGCGGGATCAACGACCTCATTCAACGTCAGCGCACGGTCGTCGCCGGGATGAGGATGATCCCCAGCGAGGGGGCCGGGCTGCGCGAGGCCTTCCGTACCCTGAAACGCGGCGGGATCGTGGGATTTCTTCAGGATCTGGATGCGCGCGCGGAGGGGGTCCCGGTCCCCTTTCTGGGGCTCCCGGCCAGTGCGGCCGACGGGATCGTGAAGCTGCACGTCAAGTTCGGCGCTCCGGTCGTCCCCATCCTGTATTTTCGCCGTCCCGACGGCTTGAGGCACACGATCGTCATTCAGGAGATCCTGAGCGACAGGCCCGATCCGGACGGCAGGCCTTTCGGGACGGATATGGCAAAGTCCCTTCGAATGTGTCATAATGTGCTGGAGGATTGGGTCAGAACCTATCCCGACCAGTGGCTGTGGCTCGTGGACCGCTGGGAGTCCACCCTCCGATGATATTGGGGGTGGATCCCGGCAGGGACAAGTTTGGTTGGGCTTTTGCGGGCCCCGCAAAGGAGTTGCTGTTCTCGGGGATTTCCCCCGTGAAGGACAGGGAGCTTTTCTGGCGTGCCGTAAAGCGTCTGGGGCGGGATCCGTACGCTCTGGACATGTGGGCTTTGGAGCACCCGCTGCCGATGGGGACGAGAGCGCCCCTGCGCGCCGTCGTCGTCGGTGGAGGAACCTGCGGGGGCGAGTTCGTTGCGGATGCTGAAGGCCGACAGCTGGGGTGCCGGGTCGTGTCCGTGGACGAGCGGGGGACGACCCTCGAGGCCCGGGGCCTTTACTGGAGTTTGCACAGGCCCTCTTGGTGGCGGAGGCTTTTGCCCCGAACGCTGTGGGTCCCTCCGCGTCCCGTGGATGATCTGGCGGCGTGGGCCATCGCCATGCGAGGCATGGACGAAATGGCCCTTTGAGTGCTTCGTGAGCATGATTTTGGCGGTAAAGACGCGCCGGCCCTTTCTGCTCGAGAGGGCGTAGTCTGGAAGGGAGTCGTTCTACGATATGGCCAATGATAAACTTGCCGTTCTCGTCAACAGCTTCGGTTCGTCCGTGATCTCCGTGGGGCGCGAGGTGGGGTTGGACGTAGCCTTGAACAAGAGCCAGGTCTCCCAAGGGGTGAAGGTGGCCAACATCTGTGCGGCCGCACTGATCGGAATCGTCGGGAGCGGCACCCATGGAACGGCGGTCATCATGCTGGACGATGCGGGGTTCAAGGCCGTCGTTTCGGCGATGTCCGGCGGCATGATCGCCGCAGACCTCAACGATCCCGTCTCGATGAGCGTCATCGGCGAGCTCTCCAATATGGTCAGCGGACGTTCCCTGATCCAGGCGGCCCTCGCGGGGGTCGACGTGACGCCGCCTCAGCTGATCGTCGGCGACAACATCAAGAACGTTCCGACGCAGTCCCCCGAGGTGAAGTGCTTTACCCTGCCCTTCTCCCTGAAGCCCGACGGAGTGCTTTATCTGGTGCTCTCCTTCAACGCCTCCTGAGCGGGATGGGGCCGGGCGTTTGCGGTTTCGGCCGGGGAGTTTTTTCGCGGTCCCCGATGCTCAGGATGGGGCGGCGCGGCTCGGAGGGCCCCGCCGCCTTTTTTGGGATCTCGAGCTAAGGATGTGGTGAGCGTGCGGAGATTTTTGTGCGCGTTGTTGGTCCTGTGCCTGTCCCCCTCTCTCGCCGCGGAGGCCGGGGTCGTATTGGCCCTGTCCGGCGGCGGGACCCGGGGTTTTGCCCATATCGGGGTGATCGAGGTCCTGGAGGAGCACAAGATCCCCATCGTCGGCATCGTCGGGACGAGCATCGGCTCCCTGATCGGAGCGCTCAAGGCCAGCGGGTACGATGCGGCGGAGATGCGGCGCATCGTCGGGGAGCTGGATCTGCCCTCCCTGCTTGCGGAGAACACGGGGCCGATGTTCGTCTTCACGGGAAACGATCAGAGGGCGAAGAGGAGCACGGTGTCCGCCCTGACCTACAAAAAGGCGGGGCCCCAGCGCGGTCCCCTGGGGATCCTGACGGGGGACAAGCTTTTTCAGTATTTTACTCAGCTGATGCGCCATGTGTCCGTCACCGACTTCTACATGCTCCCCATCCCCTACGCCGCCGTGGCGACGGACGTCAACACGGGCGAGAAGGTCGTGCTGCGCGGGGGCAGCCTGGCCTCGGCCATGCGGGCTTCGATGTCCATCCCGGCGCTTTTCGAGCCCTGGGAGGTAAACGATCACCTTCTGGTGGACGGGGGGCTGGTCTCGAACCTGCCGATCCATACAGCCCGGGAGCTTTTCCCGGGATGTCCCGTCATCGGCGTGGACGTTTCGGACACCCCCTCCAGGGAGCGCGCGCTCAATTCCTATATCGACGTGATCGACCAATCCCTCTCGATCGTGATGCGGCGTACCACCGAGGAGGAGGGCAGGTACGCGGACCTGGTGATCGCCCCGCAGGTCCGCAGTTTCTCGTTCCTCGATTCCTCGCAGGCGGACGCCATCATCGGGCGGGGACGCGAGGCGGCCCTGGCTCATATCGAGGCGATCGGAAGGCTCTCGGACGCCGGACCCGGGATCCTGGATCTGAATATCGCCCGATCCACCTCCAACACCGTCGGAGACGTCCGGGTCCGGGGGCTTCCCCAGAAGGTGGCCGAGGATCTTCGCAGGCGCTATCTGGTCTGGGTGGGCCGCCCGGTGGACGTCGAGCGGATCGAAGGGGCCCTGAGGCGCCTGATGGAGTCGCCCAGCATCGCCACGGTGGACTATCAGCTGGGGCGCACCGGGTCCGGCGACGTCCTGGTCCAGCTGGATGTGCGGCAGAGCCCCGAGCTCGAGATCGGGGTCTCCGGCTACACGACGAATCTGCACCGCAACCGCTGGCTCTACGTCAAGGGGATCGCGCGAGGGCTGTTCTCCGATTACGATTCGCTGTCGGGAGTGCTGCGGCTGGGCGAGCAGTGGGGGCTCGACCTCTCCTACCAGACGGCGCCCGAGCCGATGAACGCATGGGAGATCAATCTGGCCGTGCACAAATGGAAGATGGAGACAACCGGCGGCATGAGGGACTGGGATCGCTATGCGCTGGGGGTCAACCGGGTCTTCCGCTGGGGCGACGTGCGCCTGGGAGTCGGAGTGGCGTACGAGCACGTGGAGGGAACCCGAGGCGCCGGCGGCGACGAGCGCGATGCCGTGGGGCCCACCCTCTTCGCCTCCTACGATACCCTGGACATCCCGAGCGACCCCACGGAGGGGCACGCCTGGCGGCTCAACGTGTGGTGGCCGAACCTGGAGGAGCTCAACTACCGGCTCACCTACTTCAAGCCGCTCGAGGTCGGCGACGACTGGCGGACGTACTTCCGTCTGGGGTATGCGGAGGGGGACCTGGATTTCCGCAGCCATGCCGCCTACCTGGGGGCCGCGGAGGAGCTCTACTCGGTCTCGACCCGGCCCGTGGAGGCCGAGCGCATGGCCTGGGTCAACGTGGCGTTCCGCAGGGTCCTCAAGCGCAGCGTTCTGGGGATCGTGGCCGCGGAGGTCTTCGGCAGCTACGGCTATGCGATGGACCGGGAGTACAGGAAGATCGCCTCGCCCTGGGAGATCGGCCTTGCCGTGAACTTCCCCAACAACATCATCGATGTGAAGCTGGCGGCGATGTACGGGTCGGAGGAGTTCAAGGTGGGATTCTTCCTGGGCGTTCCGATATGGGATCACTACCCCCTGCCGTGACGGCGGACGAGGGATTTTTCGAAACGAGGACAGGACGGCCCGACTCGATCGGGGCCAAAGTTTCTGGGAGGTTTTGTGAACGATGGCACGCAACATCACTTCGCGGAGTGTCGATTATTCTCAGTGGTACCTCGACGTCATCAAGGTGGCGGAGCTGGCGGACTACGCCCCGGTGCGGGGCTGCATGGTCATCCGGCCTACGGGCTACTCGATATGGGAGTCGGTGCAGCGGCACTTCGACGATGCGTTCAAGAGGACCGGACACGTCAACGCCTATTTTCCGCTCCTGATCCCGAACGCCTTCCTGGAGCGGGAGGCGGAGCACGTGGAGGGCTTCGCCCCGGAGTGCGCCATGGTCACCCATGCGGGGGGCGAGGAGCTCGAGGAGCCCTTCGCCGTGCGTCCGACCTCCGAGACGGTCATCGGGCACATGTACAGCAAGTGGATCCAATCCTGGCGGGACCTTCCCGTCCTGATCAACCAGTGGTGCAACGTCATGCGCTGGGAGAAGCGGCCGCGCCTTTTCCTGAGGACCTCGGAGTTTCTGTGGCAGGAAGGGCACACGGCCCACGCCACGGAGGCGGAGGCCCGTGAGGAGACCCTGAGGATGCTCGAGGTCTACCGCCAGGTGATGGAGGACATCCTGGCCCTGCCGGTCGTTCCGGGCGAGAAGACCGCGGGCGAGCGCTTCCCCGGTGCGGTGGACACCTACACCTGCGAGGCCATGATGAGCGACGCCAAGGCCCTGCAGGCGGGAACCAGCCATTTCCTGGGGCAGAACTTCGCGCGCGCGTTCGAGATTCGTTTCCAGAACAAGGAGGGGGACCTCGAGGACTGCTGGACGACGAGCTGGGGCATCTCCACACGTCTGATCGGGGCCCTCATCATGACGCACTCCGACGACGACGGTTTGATCCTGCCGCCTCGAGTGGCGCCGACGAAGACCGTCTTGCTCCCCATCTCCACGGACGAGGCGCTGCTGGACGGGGCCCTGCTGCCCAGGGCGCGCGAGTTTTCGAACCAGCTGAACGAGGCTCTGGGAGGGCTTTATACCGCAGTCGACACGCAGTTTCACATGAGGCCGGGGGACCGATTCTTCCATCACCTGCAGAAGGGGGTTCCCCTGCGGCTGGAGCTGGGCGAGAAGGACATGAAGGCGGGGACGGTCCGTGCCGTGCGCCGCGATACGGGGGAGAAGTTCGACGTTGCCCACGATGCCCTGGTTCCGACGGTGACCCGGGTGCTCGAGGATATCCAGGCTGCGATGTATGTCCGCGCGAGGACGTTCCGGGAGGAGCACACCTCCTTTGCCGGAAGCTACGACGAGCTCAAGGCCATTCTGGCGGAGCGGGGCGGCTTCGTGGAGGCCTATTTTGCGGGGACGCCGGAGGACGAACGCCGAATCCGCGAGGAGACGGGCGGTGCGACGCCGCGCTGCATTCCCCTGAGCGATTCCAGCCGGGGCCCCTGCGTGATCACGGGCAAGGAGGGCCGGCGGACGATCTTCGCCAAGGCGTACTGATAAGCAGACGACCGCCTTCCACGAGGCGTGAGCCTCGTGGGGCGTGTCGGTCGCTTACGTCGCCCCGTGGCACAGTTGCCGCGAGGGCGACGCCAGCCGAAATTCCCGAAAAGCCCTGATCGCCCCCAGCGACTTTCTGCGTGTCACATCACCGAAGGACCGCCTTTCACGAGGCGTGAGCCTCGTGGGGCGTGTCGGTCGCTTACGTCGCCCCGTGTCTAAGCGACCAACGCACCTCGTTGCACTCGCTGGTTGTCGGCTTATGCCGCGAGGGCGACGCCAGCCGAAATTCCCGAAAAGCCCTGATCGCCCCCAGCGACTTTCTGCGTGTCACATCGCCGAAGGACCG
>NZ_RQYL01000040.1 GCF_003860125.1 Fretibacterium sp. OH1220_COT-178
GCCTTCTGTGCCCTTGGTCCATAGTGACTTCCCCCTGACTGAATGATTCTGCTGGAGGATATTCTAAACCTTTTAACCTCTCCTGACGACACTATCTAATGTCATCTCCATCGACATTCATGACCGCGAGCCCGGGCCGTCTGCACCAAGCCTTTGGAATAGGTCGTGACGGCCGCCCGGGGCAAGTTCTCCGAAACAGCCGCCTTGCGTCGGGACCGCAACCTTTCTCTTGGAATCGAACTCCATCCAGGACACCTCCACGCAGATTCGCCAACGCCCCGCGCAACACGTCATCTGAAGAGCTGGGGCAGCCACAAAGAGAGACCAGGAAGATAAGTGATCAGGAACAGGATCGTCAAACCGGCCAGGAAGAAGGGAATCGTCTCGATCAACGACCGTTCGATACGCTCTCCTGCAATGTCGTTGCCCAAGAGCAGCGCCGCCCCGACAGGAGGCGTCAGCAACCCCAGGCAGAGATTGAAGGACATGATGACCCCGAATTGGAGGGATGAGACCCCCACCTTATTGACCAGAGGAACCAGGATCGGAATCAGGATTACAAGGGCAGCATTCGCCTCCATGAGCATGCCCACGATCAGGAGAAGAACATTGACGAGCAGCAGGATCAAAAATTTGTCCCGGGTAAGATCGAGGATGGCCGAGGAAAGGATCTCGGGAAAACGCGAGGTGACGATAACCCAGCTCGACGCCTTGGAGGCTGCAAGAATAAAGAGGATCGTAGCGGTCGCAATGGCCGATTCGCAGAGAATGGGGTGAATTTCCGAGAATCTGAGGTCGCGATGCAGGGCAATCCCCACCACCAACGCATAGAGGACGGCCAAGACCGAGGCCTCGGTGGGCGTGACGATCCCGGAGAAGATGGCCCCCAGAATGGCGAAGGGCATGATAAGCGCCCAGATGCCCTCCCCCGCCGCCTTTCGGGCAGCTCCCTTGGGGGCCCTTTCATGCCTGGGGAAGTTGCGCCGTTTTGAGATCACGTAGGCCGTGAGACAGAGCACCCCACCCAGCAGGAGTCCTGGGATGACCGAAGCCAAAAACAGGTCTCCGATAGACATCGACAGCGCCGCTCCATAGACGATGAGGCATATGCTGGGAGGGATGACGGGACCGCAGACGCCCGACGAGGCCGCAACCGCCACGGCAAAGCCGGGAGGATAGTTCTCCTGCTTCATCGCCGGTATCGTTATGCCCCCGATGGCTGCGACGGTGGCGACGGCGGAGCCCGATATGGCGGCAAAGAACATCGAAGCCACAACGGTGACCATGGCCAGGCTGCCCGGGACCCAACCGACGAGAGTATTGCAGAAGCGAATCAGCTTTTGATTGATCCCTCCGGCCGTCATCAGATTTCCGGCCAAGATGAAAAACGGAATGGCCATGATGGGAAAGGAGTCGATCCCCGCAAAGAACTGCTGCGGGATCAGAATCAAGGGAAAAGACCCGGCGTAGAGGAGGGCGAGCAGAGTCGCCGATCCCAAAGCATAACCGATGGGCATACCCAAAAGGCTCAGGACGAGGATGGCAGCAATCAGGGTGCCGTGCATCTCAAACCGCCTCCTTTTCAGAAACGGCGGACGAGGGAACGCCCTTCATCATGCAGAGAATCTCCTCCACGGAAAACAGAACCATGATGAAGGCCCCGACGGGAATGGCCAAATAGATGTAGGCCATGGGAACCTCCAGGCCGGTGGAAGTCTGGTGAAGGGTGAAGGAACACAGCTCCGCCCCCTTGTAGCCCAGAACCAGGAAAAAGAAGATCGCCAGCAGTCTCGTCGCCATCCCGACGAAAGCCCTGAGAGGGGCGGGAAAGCGTTCGACCAGAAATCCTATGCACATGTGCCGCCCGTGCCGCGCCCCCAGGGAAGCCGCCAGCATGACGAGCCATACGAAGCTGTAACGGGCCAGCTCCTCCGACCAGGGATTGGCCTTGGAGAAGATGTAGCGCAGAACGATCTGGTAGGCAATGGAAGCGACCATCACGACGAACAGGCACGACGTTGCCAATCTCAATATTTTTTCTATTAAATTCAAGATTCCGATAAAAATGCGCATCCATATCCCCCTTATCCCAAAACGAGAGACGGGCAGGTTGACGATTTGCAGTGAACCGTCAACCTGATACGGTCGCACACGAAGGGCAGGACCCCATCACGGAAGCGGACCTCCCGAGCCAAGCACCCGGAAAAAACGAGATGGGGCCCCAACCGACCTATTCGCTATTGAACGGCCCCGATCTCGTCCGCGATCTCCCTGAGCTCGGGGAACAGTTCGATAATGCCGGCAACCCGTTCTCTGAACGGTGCGGTATCGACGGGCACAACCTCCACATTCTTGTTTTTGAACTTCTCGATATACTGCTGCTCCTGCTCCACGGAATAACGCGTCCGCCATTGGGCGACCTCGTTGGCGGCCTCGATCAGGGCCTTTTGAACATCCTCTGGCAGGGCTTCGAAATACGCTTTGTCGAAGATAAAAACATCGTTGCTCAGGACGTGGCGCGTTTCGATCAGGAAGGGGCAGAGCTCATAGAGGGCATAACTGTAACAAAAATCCAACGGGTTCTCCTGGGCCTCCACCGTACCTTGCTGGAGCCCGGTGTAGATCTCCGTCGCAGCCATGGGGGTCGGTGCAGCGCCGAGAAGTTCCCACGTCTTCAAATACATCTTCAGCTGAGGGGCACGGATTTTCAGGCCCCGAAGCCCATCCGTATCGGTAAATTTCTTTTTGCTGGTCACGTAGCGGGCACCACGATACATCGCTCCCATCAGCTTGAATCCGCCGGCATCCCCGATTTTTTTCAGCAGACGATCCCCCGTCTCGCTGTACCATACCTTTTTGAAATGATCGAAGTCCCGATACAAATATGGAAATGGGTCGATGCCCGCCAGCTTCGTGTAGGGCTCCAGGGTTCCGATACTCTCGATCACCGCATTAACGATACCCGGTTTCAGGCCTTCGATCGTCACGCGCCAGTCGCCCAGGGTCCCTCCCGAGAAAACCTCTACAGTCACGGCCCCCTGCGTTTTCTCCTTGACCAGCTCTGCAAACTTGACGCAGGCCATATCCCGGGGGTCCCCCACAGGAGCCACATTGGCCAGCCTTATCGTCACAGGACCGGCCCACAAGGGGATACACCACAAAAAGACAAGACAAAACACGCCGATACCGAACAATCCCTTCTTCATGAAAACCAGCCTCCTTCGGAGCAAACTGAGACACTCGGACACCCGACTGCTCGCGTCCCTCAACGTCCTGCCCACCTCCAGCGCCAGGTAAAAAGAGGAAGAAATCGTCGAATTTCAGAGGCTATCTCTTAAGGCAACAGCAGAATTTTGCTTGCGTCCTCCCCCCTCAGCAAAAGTTCAAAGGCCTTCTCGGCATCCGTCAGGGGAAGCCGGTGAGAAATAAGGCTTTCGAGCTCGATCCTCCCGGATTCAATCAATCCCAGCATCCGCGTCCAGGTCGAGAACATCTTGCGGCCGTGGTATCCGTAGACGGTCGCCTCCTTGAAGATCACGTCCGGAGCGAGGTCGATGGCCGTCGGTTCGGACGGAAGGCCCAGAAGGTGCACCTCGCCCCCCTTGCGCAGGTACTTGAACGCTCCGGCGATCGCCCGCGGGTTCCCCGATGCGTCGAAGACGACATCGGCCCCGACCCCATGGGTCTGTTCCCTCACAAACTCCCCCGGGTCCGACTTCGAGGTGTCCACGGCATGCTCCGCACCGCAGCGCTTGGCCAGCCCCAGACGGTACTCCATCACATCGAGAGCGATGATCTTCCGTGCCCCCATCGCATGGGCGACCGCGATGACCCCCAAGCCGATCGGTCCGCTCCCCACGACCACCACGTTCGCCCCCGCAACCTGAGCGTTCTCCACAGCACTGACGCCGACGCCGAGGGGCTCCATCAGCGCCCCGTATTCGATGGGGATGGACTCCGGAAGCCGGACCAGGCAGGACTCCGGATAGGCCATGAACTCGGCGAAGGAACCGTCCCGATGGAGCCCCGGCAACTTGAGGTTGGCGCAGATATGCTGCATTCCGTTGCGGCACTGGTAGCAGAGCCCGCAGTTGATGTGAGTCTCTCCCGAGACGACGTCCCCCACCTTGAGGGACCTCACGCCCTTTCCCAACTCGACGATCGTCCCGACAAACTCGTGTCCCATGATAAGAGGGACCTTTTTGATGTTGGCCTGGGCCCAGCCGTTCCAGGCATAGATGTGAATATCCGTCCCGCAGATCGCGGTGCTGTGGACCTTGAGCAGGACCTCCCCCTCGGCCGGAATCGGGACGGGAACCCGATCGAAGCACCCTCCGTATGCGCGTTCCCTCTTCAAAAAGGCGTTCATCGTCATCGTTGTATCCCTCAATTCCCCTTCATGATTCCGCCGTCGACGGTAACGATCTCGGACGTCATCTGCCTCGCGGCATCCGAGGCCAGAAAGAGCGTCACGTTTGCGATGTCCTCCGCCAAAGCAAAACGCTTCAGCGGCGACGAGCTCAAAATGGCTTCCCGACGTTCGGGCTCCATCTCCCGAATCATGCTCGTCTCGACGGGTCCCGGACAGATGCAGTTCACGTTGATCCCGAAGGCTCCCATCTCCCGCGCAATTCCCTTCGTCATTGCGATGACGGCCCCCTTGGAGGATCCATAAAGCGTACTGCCCAGAAAACCGCCGCCGGTCTTTCCCGCAATGGAGCCGATATTGACGATCTTTCCGTAACGACGTTCCACCATGAAGGGAAGTACGGCCTTGTTGCACGTGAAGATGCCCTTGACGTTGACTCGGTAGACCCTGTCGAAGGCATCCTCATCGGTATCGAGAAAGGGCTGCGTGTGAACGATTCCCGCCGAACAAACCAGGATATCGATCCGCCCCCAGCGCTCATGGACGCGCGCCATGTTTTCCCTCACCTCGGGCAGGTTGCCCACATCGGTCTTCAGAAACAAGCAGTTTTCTCGCGTCGCAGGGGTAAGGTTGTCCGCCTTCCACTCCCCTTCGTTCAAATCCCACGGCGAAACCTTCGCCCCCAACGATTCGAACGCCCTCGCTATCGCCAGGCCTATTCCCTGCGCGGCACCGGTGACAACGGCGACCTTGCCGGAAAAATCGAACGCCCTTTCCGATATACCCACAATTCATCGCCTCCTTGTCCTCAAAGGCACGTCCCAAACGAGCCTCCATTGCCGCCCGTCAAGGTGTGGAAACGCGCATCAGCAAGAGAGCCGCACTCCCTATTTCAGAATTCCCGGGAGAAACATGGTTATTTGAGGGATATAAGTGATCAGTAGCAACGCAAGGACGCCCGCCACGACAAAGGGAACGATCTTCCGGCAAATTTCGGCCACGGGAAGCTTCGCGATGTTGCACCCCACATAGAGATTGATGCCTACAGGAGGTGTTATGAGGCCAATCGCCATATTGACGGTGACAAAAACGCCAAAGTGCACCGGATCGATTTTCATCGCGGTGACGACGGGCATGAGGATGGGGATCAGGATGTAATAGGCGGAGTTCGCGTCCAAAAAACAGCCCGCAATGAGGAAAATGACGTTGACGATGAGCAACAGGGCAATCTTGTTGAACCCCAACCCCAGCATGGCGCTGGATATGTCGCTGGCAATGTGGCTTGTGGCCAAGAGCCATGCAAAAACGCTTGCCGCTGCGATGATGAACATCACAACTCCGGAAGAGATGGCGGCATCGACGAACAGCGTCCAGAGATCGCGGAGCCTGATCTCCTTGTAAATGAAGAGGCCGACGAAGAGGCCATACACCACCGAAACTCCGGCGGCCTCCGTAGGCGTGAAGATCCCGCCGTAAATGCCGCCCAGAATGATCACCGGCGTCATCAGCCCCCAGAGGGCATCCTTGAAAGCGGCCCACCACTCTCCCGGACTGGCCTTCGGCTGCCGGACGATGTTCGCGTTGCCCCGCGATACGTAGACCGCCGCCAAAACATAGGCAATCCCGACAAGGATTCCCGGAACAATCCCGCCGCTGAACAACGCGCTGACGGACACGTCGGCGATGGAGGCATAGACCACAAAGGCGATGCTCGGGGGAATGATGATCCCAATCCCGCCTGACGCGCTCATGAGCGCCGTCGCCATGCCCTTATCGTACCCCGCCTTGACCATCGCGGGAATCAGGACACTTCCCAAAGCGGCAACGGTCGCCGGACCGGACCCGGAGATGGCGGCGAAGAAACAGGCCACAATGACCACTACCGATATCAGCCCGCTCTTGCGATGCCCGACGCAGACCGATGCAAAGCGGATCAGGCGCGTGGAGATCCCCGCATATTCCATGATCACGCCGGCAAGGATGAAGAAGGGAATGGCGAGCAGGGCGAATTTGCCGATGGCCGTGTACATGATGCTGGGGAACATCGCAAACGAAAAGTCCCCCAAATAAAGGCCGATGAGGGAGGAAAGACCGAGGGAAACGGCGATGGGAACGTTCAGGAAGACCAGGGTAAAGAATACCCCGAGCAGAATTATTCCTGACATCTGGGCACCCCTCCCGTCGGATCGGCTGGGGAGCCTGCTCCCCAATAGAGCCTCTTGAATTCGTGGTAACCCGCACCCAGCGCCCGCAGTGCGATAAGCCCCCCACCCACGGGGACGGCAAGGCCCTGGACCATTACGGGCAGTTCCAAAGCCGGAGTCCTCGCTCCCAGCATGATTTGCCCTTCAACCATCACGATGCCCTCGTCGATCATGATCGCCATCATCGCGACGGAACAGAACATCGAAAACAAGGCCATGAACGCCTGCATTTTTTGGGGAAAAAGTTCGACGAAATAACTCATTCCGAGATGGGAAGACCTTTTGAACCCGGCAGCGATGCCGAGCATGCTGACCCAAACGAAGGCCATAACCGTAATCTCTTCCGTGAACGAAAAGGAATTGGTAAAACAATAGCGGCTGACCACATTGACGAAATTCATAACCGTCATGAAAGCGAGCCCAAGGACGATCAGGCCCTCTTCCAGAAAATCAAAAGCCCTTGCCATCGCTCTCAAGTTCTCTCACCCTCGCTTTTCATAGCCATTTGAGGCCATGGGGGAGTTGTTCCTCCCCCACGTCCCGACGCTCTCAAAAGCCGAGATGAAAAACGGACAGTTCCCTCCGAATGGACCGGAGACGCCGGAACCCCGCTTACTTGAAGGAATAGCCGAAAGCCCTGAGGAGATCCTCCCCGATTTTTTCCTTGTACTGGTCGTAGATGGGCGCAGCAGCCGTCTTGAATTCCTGAATCTGCTCCGGAGTCAGCCTGGTGACCGTCATGTGCTTCTCAAAGAGCTTGAGAATCTCGTCATCCATGGCCCGAGAGGCCTCGACCTGCTTCTTCATGGCGGCCACTCCGGCCTCCTTGAATATCTCCTTGTCGGCATCGCTCAGTTTTTTCCAGACCTTTCCGCTGACGGAAAGTGCGATGGGGTCATAGGAGTAATTCCACAGGGAGATGTATTTCTGAACCTCGTGAATCTTGGCGCTGCGCATGGTGTCGAGAGGATTTTCCTGTCCGTCGATGGTCCTCTGCTGCAGGGCCGTAAAGACCTCGGCAAAGTTCATCGCCGTGGGGTCCGCACCAAACAGCTTGAAGAGGTCGACATACATGGCGATGGCCGGCGTCCGGATCTTGAGCTGCTTGATATCGTCGAGGCCGGTGATGGGACGGACGTTGTTCGTGATCTGACGGAATCCGTTTTCGCCAAAGGCCAAAACGTGAGCGCCCTTTTTCTCTATGAGCTCCTTCAGCTTAAGCCCGCCCTGACCGTTGAACAAGATTTCGTCCACACTCTTATAGCCCTCAGGGAAAAGCCAAGGCATGGTCACAACCGTCAACTTGGGCTCGAAGCCCGTCATGTTGATGACGGAATGAAAATCGACATCCGTCACCCCGGTGAAGAGCATCTCCACCCCCTTCACCATGTCGCCGCCGGAGAGCTGCTCGTTCGGGAAGATCGAGATGACGTACCTTCCCTCCGTTTTCTCCTCCACCAGGCGTTTGAACTCCCTGGCTCCGACCATCCAGACGCTCGACTCGGAGGTGGTCAGATTCATCCTCAATTCCACCGGTTTTGCAAAACTCACGGAACAAGCGACCACGACAAACATGATTCCAAGAACTGCGACCAATGCCTTTTTCACTACTTTCACCTCCCTGAAATTTTGGACAACAACCTTCTGCAAAACCGGCACCCTTCCGGCCGCATGCCGTCGAGGTGCCGCGCGAAACAGCGTTCTACGCCGGCGGGAAGTGGATGGCCTGGCCCCAGGTGGCCATCGCCGCCTCGGGGAACGCCTCCGAGACCGTGGGGTGCGGGTGGATGGTGGACACGAGCTCCTCGAGCGTCGCCTCCAGACGAAGCGCCAGGCCGCCCTCCGCGATCATGTCCGTCGCCGGGCCGCCCGCCATGTGCACGCCCAGCACCTCGTCGTACCGCTCGTCGGAGACGATCTTGACCATCCCCGCGGCGTCGCCCGTGATGATGCTCTTGCCGTTCCCCGCCAGGGGGAAGCGCCCGACCCGGACCCTGTGTCCGCGCCGCACGGCCTCCTCCTCGCTCAGCCCCACGGAGGCGACGGCCGGGGACGTGTAGATCGCGCTGGGGACCGTCTTGTAGTCCATGTGGACCTTGTGCCCGTCCTCCAGCAGGATGTTCTCCGCGGCCACCTCGCCCTCGCGCTCCGCCACATGGGCCAGCATGATGGGGCTGGTGCAGTCCCCCACCGCATAGACGCCCGGGACGCGCGTCTCCATGCGCGCGTTCGTGACCACGCGCCCGCGCTGAACCTCCACGCCGATCTCCTCCAGGCCCAGGCCCCGCGTCACGGGACGCCGGCCCGTGGCGACCAGCACGCGCTCGGCGAAGAGCCGCAGAGCGCCGCCGCCCGAGCCGATCTCCAGGGAGTAGCCGTCCCCATCCCTGGACACGCTGCCCAGCCGGGCGCCCGTGTGGAAGGTCACCCCGCGCGCCTCCAGGGACTTGCGCAGGATTCCCGCTATTTCCGCATCGACGTTCGGCAGGATCTGGGGCAGCATCTCGACGACCGTCACCTCCACGCCGAACGCCGCGAAGACGGAGGCGAACTCCACGCCGATGACCCCACCGCCCGCGATGGCGATGCTCCGGGGCAGGGACTCCAGGGACAGGGCCCCGTCGCTCGTGAGGATACCGGGAAGGTCCAGACCCGGGACCGGCGGCAGCGACGGCTCGGATCCCGACGCCACGATGACGGCGTCCGCGTCGATGCGGCGCCCGTCCACCTCGGCGGTACGAGGGCCCGCCAGACGCGCGGTCCCCTCGACCAGCGTCACCCCGTTGGCCTTCAGGAGCCCGACGACGCCCTCGACCATGTAGTCGACGACCTCCTGCTTGCGCTTCAGGATCGCCCCCCAGTCGAAGCGGGGGTTGTCGGCATAGATGCCGATCGTCGGCCCCTCCTGCCGGATCGCTGTGTAGAGCTCCGCGGCGTGCAGCAGGACCTTCGTGGGGATGCACCCCACGTTCAGACAGGTGCCGCCCGGACGCTTTCGTTCGACCACCGTAACGGAGGCGCCCAGCTGCGCCGCGCGTATCGCGGCGACGTAGCCGCCGGGGCCGCCCCCGACGACGAGGACTCTCTTTTTCAAAAAAAACACCCTTTCGTCTCGAAGAAGCTATGACGGAACCCCCGGGGACGGAGCCCCGGGGTTTTTGTCCGGAACACCCAAAGAGAAATCCCCGCGCCTACAGCAGGAACAGCTCGGGATTCTCGACCAGCTCCTTCAGCTTCGCCAGAACGGCGGCCGCATCGGCCCCGTCGATGAGACGATGGTCCGCGCTCAGGCAGAACGTGGCGATGGGCCGGACGACCACCTCGCCGTCCACGACCACCGGCTTCTCCCGGGTCGTCCCGACCCCGAGGATCGCGGCCTCCGGCGGGTTGATGATCGGGGTGAAGCTGTCGATCCCGACCATCCCGAGGTTGGACAGGGTGAAGGTCCCGCCCATGGTGTCGTCCGGCATCAGCCTGCCGCAGCGCGCCCGCTCCACGAGGTCCGCCCGCGCGCTCGCGATCTCCGCAAGCCCCTTGTTCTGGACGTCCTTGATGTTGGGGACGATCAGCCCGCCCGGCAGGGCCACGGCCAGCCCGACGTTCACCGAGCCGTGCAGCACGAAGCCGGCGATCCGCCCCTCCTCGAGCTGCACCGAGGCGTTGAGCATCGGGGTCTCCACCAGGAGCTTGGCGCAGAGCTTCATCAGAAGGTCGTTGACGGAGATGCGGACGCCGCCCTTCATCCGTTCGTTCAGGCGCTTGCGCAGGGCCTCCAGCTCGCTCATATCCACGTCCGCGAAGTACCGGACCGCGGGGATGGTGTTGACGCTCTCGAGCATCCGTTCCCCGATGATCCGGCGCATCTGCGTCGCGGGGACGACGCGGTCGTTGGCGCCCGCGCCCATCGAGGCGATGGAAGCCGCCACGTCGGCCTTCATCAGCCTGCCCGAGGCGCCGAGCGACGCGAGGTCCAGCCCCGCCTCCTGCGCCATCCGCGCCGCGACGGGCGAGGCTTTTCCGACTCCCCGCCCCTCCGCCTCCAGGACGTCGCGCGCGACCACCCAGCCGCGCGGACCCGTGCCCTGCAATGCGGAGAGGTCGATGCCCTTCTCGCGCGCGATCTTCTTGGCCTTCGGCGACGCGGCCACGGGCCCCGACGCGGGGGCCTGGGCCGCAGGGGCCGATGCCGCCGCCGACGGAGCCGCAGGGGCGGGCGCCGACGGCTTGGGGG
>NZ_RQYL01000041.1 GCF_003860125.1 Fretibacterium sp. OH1220_COT-178
GTATGTGCTAAGGTTCCCTTGTCCACTTTTCCCTCCTGTATCGTGATGCGGATCGGCGTCCTCTCACTTTACTTGAGGGAAAATACTTCTCATAGCTATAAGCTACCTGAACCCCCGGCCGAGCCGGGGATTTTCAAAACACAAAAAAGGGTTCGGGAGAAAATTTCCCGAACCCCTCGTATTCCTGGAGCGGAAGACGGGATTTGAACCCGCGACCCCAACCTTGGCAAGGTTGTGCTCTACCCCTGAGCTACTTCCGCGTCGTCGCTTACCTGGTGGCGGGACCCAGAATCGAACTGGGGACACGCGGATTTTCAGTCCGCTGCTCTACCATCTGAGCTATCCCGCCCTAAGCGGTATGTTAATTATTGAAAATGGCGGGGCCGACGAGACTCGAACTCGCGACCTTCGGCGTGACAGGCCGACACTCTAACCGACTGAGCTACGACCCCGCTTTTTCAATGGTGGGCGAAACAGGGTTCGAACCTGTGACCCCCTGCGTGTAAGGCAGGTGTTCTACCGCTGAACTATCCGCCCCAAAGCACAGGAGAGAGTATAGCGGCCTCTCTCGATTCTGTCAACACGTCGCCTGAAAAAATTTTTCAGCGTTCGTTCACGACGCCCACCCAATCATTACCGTTCTTGCGGAGATGAACGATCCGAGGGATATCCGTCTTATACTCCTTGTCCCTAGGGACGTAGACGGTCAAATCTCCCATTTTGACGACGTCCCAGGAGGCCGTACCATCCGGAACTCCGCCCTTCACGAGGGCCAAATCAATCCCCTTGGGTCAGGTGTAGTAGACATCCGTCACCCAGACATCACTCCAGCCCTGACTAAGCAGATACCCACGAGCCGCAGCGCTTATATCGACGCTGACCACCGCTGCAACAAATGTACAAAGGGGTAAAAGAGCTTTCATCAGGCGCCGACACGGCAAGACATCACAACCCCCGACTCCGCCTCCAGCTCCAGGGTGACGATTCGCTTCATGTATCGCTGCAAAAACGCCGTTTTTTCCAACGTTTGTCCGCGCTCATCCATAAAGCGACACCCCGGATCCAAAGGCCCCGACGCCACTTTACCATTGACATTGAGGGTGACAATTTCTCCCTGCTCCCCGGCCTCCACCTGCTCCAGGATTCCTGTCACCTCAAGAAGTTCCATCTGAGCCACGGCATGGGCACAAGATGAAAAGACCAACCCAATGACTAAGCCCACTAAGAGGAAACACCATTTTTTGTTCTCTGAGAGATAAGCTTTCATCTCAGCCTCACCTTTCGTCATTTTTATTTACGCCAGTCTCTGAGACTTTCGGTTTCAAAATCCCGCCAGTAGTCAAGATAAGGCTGCCCATCTTTCAAAGGGAGGTCCTCTCCCGGGGCTACATTCAAGGACAGAATGTTGCTATCGGGACGGCGCAGCGCGCTATTATCGTCCAAAGCCTTCTCTATAGCTCCCGTGGCCTTTTCCTCTACTGAAAAAAGAAGTCTGCCACGCACTCCGGTCATACCTGTAATTTTAATATCCTTCAGCATCAATCGCTTTAAAACTGCCCTCCCAGTCTCTACATCCAAAAAGTAAAGCTGGGCATCTCCACTATCGGAAGAATCACAAAACTCCGGATCTACTTTCGTAGGAGTAAATGTTGCAACAATAAGTTTTCCAGCGTAGAAATAAGGCGAAGTCGTGGCGTATTCCGCATCACTGCTCACAGCCGGGGCTTTGAGACGTAAATACCAACCTTTTTGATCGGGTGAGAGCATGCCAGGATCCGACCAGACCGTATTAATATCCTCACTGGTCAAGGGAACAAGATCTTTTGTGGTCTCCCCCCCATTCAAACGCTCAAGACGCAAGCAAAAAATAAACTGCTGATCGTTGTGCACTCTTCTATTAATGTCAGTTCCAGATCCGGGGGCCCACACATCAGAGGTGGCTCCAACCAAGGCTGTTTGCTTAGTTATTTTTCTTTGAAGCCACAAGATAGCCTTTGGAATTGCAACCGACTTTCCTTCCGCCACGCCGTCTCCAGCAACCGTAGTCAGGCGGAATAAACTTTTCAGACGCCAATTTTCAACCTTTTTCTCTTTGACGTCACAACTTAAGACATTGCCCTCGCTGTCCCCGGTAAAAAATTCAAGCAAGATGTCGCTTTTCTTATCCTTAACCAGGGTCAGCGGAGCCAAAGCCATGCCCAAGGGCGCATTGGACAAATGCCGAGAAAAAGCCCTGTCATCAAGTTTTCTTAAAATCTCGCCGTTCTCGGGATTTAAAACGAACAAGGCCTTTCCCTGAGAATCCTTGCCTAAGTGATACCCCAAGCCTCCGGGAAGAATGCCGACAACTCTTTTTCCCACATCCTCCGACACCTCAGCAAGGCTTACGGCTTGGATCGTCAACCCCAAGTCGCTATAGTCGTACTTACGCTTTTCACCAGCCGCGGCATTTCCCCACCGGCGTACTCCATTGATAAGAATATCCTCCGACACCTCGTAGCGGGCGTTTTCAATTGCCCAGAGGAAACCAGGAGCCGAGGAGGGGCTCACCCCTGTAATATCCATGGCATACAGCCCGTTCCCTCCCAGCCCCAACGTTCCCATCAGAACACGGCGCCCGCCTTTGCTCATTTCCTTATTCGTCAAAAGTCCGTCCAGAAGGACCACTGGCATGGATCGCCGAGAGTCTTCGACGTCGCCATCACCATCGTACCAGCTTCCAATGTCGTCATACTTCATTGTTTTGATGCGCCCCTGAAAGACATTAGGAGGCATAAAACCCCAAATCTCATTTCCTGTAGCCACGTCAATTGCGTGCAGCACCCCGCGGTTGGTTTGAAGATAAACATCGCCACTTCCCACAGGACGGGAAACGGTCATGAAATTCGAGTGCTGCATATCACCAAGGGGTGAGGGGCCGTCCGGAATTCCTCCCGCATCATAAAGCCAAAGACGAAATGCATCTTCATTGACGGGGGCCCCAGTTAAAGCTTTGAAGTTGGTCAGAGCCTTCAGTTCTTTTACGGACAAGGAGGGGCTTCCCTCTGCCCCCTCGGAAGCATAAAGGGGACGGCTCTGCCCCTTTATCCGCATTTTTTCCTCGGCCTCCCATAGGGGCAGGATTTTGACCCCTCCTGCGACGCCAGCCTCCTCCGTAACGGCCAAGGTCTTGCACATAAAGGTCGAATGCCACTGATCAAAAAGCTTTGGAGTGTAACTGGAACTGAAAATAAGCCCTTTTTCCCCAGCCTCCTGGTCCAGCTGAACCAATGGAGCTCCAGAAGGTCCTGCAGAGGCTTTGGCATCCGCATTAATCTTATTGAGAACTTCAAGCAACGTTTTGACCAGACCGGGAACATCGTTGGCAAAAAGGGCTTTTTGATCGTCATCCTTGACCCATTGCTTATTCACCTTCTTGGGTTGGCCATGGGCCGCAATGGAGTTCAACGATTTGCGCAGAGCGACAGAGTTCTGATCCTCAGCATTGGGATCGGCAAATCCTACCACCATTGTACGGATGCCCTTGTTCATAGCATATTTGCGCTCGACCCATTTTTTATTTTGTTTGTCCCAGGAACGCCCTGTGAGAGGATGGCCCTCTCCCTGGGTATTTTTATAAAGTTCCAATGCGGCAGCGGGAGCCTTGCGTACAGGCTGCCCATCCAGCTCCCCCTTCGGTTCGTCATTGCCCGCCGTAAAGATGACGAGCCAATTGCTCTGACAGCTTCCTACAACGGGGAAATAACCCGCTTTTTCATGACTGAACTGCAAACCATTTTTTAAGTCTACGTCGGTTGACGTAGGGGCAAAAAAATCGATAGCACTGCCGACAGCTTGCCCGCCAGTAACGACAACCTTATCACCCCATGCCGTATCCGTATCGACCTGATATTGGTCCAGCGAGATGTAACTATTGGTAGCATAAAGAACTGAATTGGGGGCGTAAAGAATCAATGCCTGATTCTTGGAATCTTTCCTCGGCAAATGATAGTCCCGCGCATATATGGAGGTGGAAAGAGGAGTCTGCCCATCGGCAAACAGTTCCGGGTTCGAAACCTTCGCACCACTCGCCGTTTCAACCCCATCAATATATTTCCGGAAACGTTCCAGATTGGGCTGCGGTTCGTATTCGTGCGGCTTTTCTTCTTTGTAAAGACGCCCGAAGGGAACCTTCAAGACCGCACGGTTCACCTGGTTCCACTTTCCAGCGTTTTTCCCAGTCTCGTCTGGCTTAGCCTCGTAGTAGTTCCGAAGTATCCCGCAGTATGCTCGCTGCGCCTGACCGTAGTTCTGATGAGTTTTCCCGACACTCCAATCCGGAGCACTGCCGTATTTAAAAACATTGGTCCGACCAAAAGGGGCATAGCGATAAAAGTCAGCAAGAAAATCAGCCGTCCCGTAATTGTCCTCCTGATAGCTCGTCGCCATCCCAATATTCATCCCAGCAAGCAGCGCCGCGTTCTCCTCGCTGGTCAGCCGCCAGAGCACCAGCTTCATCATGTACATACGGCTGTCGTTGGGCACCAAATCGTCATAATTGGGATGGAGCGTCTGAGGAGGATAAGGAGATCCCGGATAATGCGGATAACCACCGATTTTGCTCCCCACGCTGACGCCAGAGGGCAGTGTTCCGTGATATTTCTCGTCCTTGAAGGTCAAAAGATATGGTTTTTTGGGGTCGGATGAGTAATAACAGTCCGCGCTCCCAATCTCGTTGTTGGTGCTATCCACATCTCTCCCATAACGTGAATAGTTGATATCCGAAATTTCATTATAAGGCCGCGCTCCCGAGCCATAAGTACATTCCCTCAGCAATTCCGCTCTTTGCGCGTCCGTACGGCCATCATCCGACAACGGCATGATGCCTTTGGGAGAAAAGACCATTGGCGACCCCGTATCCAGCAGAAACAGTACATTGGGCGGGGGAACGCGCACAGGTGCGATCACGGAATAATCAGCCTTGAGAAAAGTCTTGGGTGAAACAGCTGCCTGAGCTCCGCTGCCCCACCCTATGAACAACATCATCCACAAGCAAAGACAACATTTCTTTCTTGGGGAAAGGGATTGATCACGAAAAAAAACGGAAAAGAATCCCATAGAAAGACCTCCTAATCTCCACTATCAAGAAAACGAGCCACATTCATTCTACCGTGTAGCAACGTTTCTACAGAAAATGAGCATTCACACACCTACAGCTCTTTACCCTCTTCACTTCGTAGGAGGAATGGTCATAAAAAACATCTCCTCCGTCTGCCGCACAGGCTCCGCCAATCCCTCGCGGAACAGCCTCACTCGAATCAGATAGGCACCAAAATGTTTGTAGAATTGAGCGGGCAAAGCGTCCCCCGAAACAGTCTTCGTGCTGGGATCCACGATTTCCACTCCTTCCATGCTCCAAGCATCCTGCCCCCCACTATCAGCGAGGCGGGCTGAGGGACTCAAGGAGGGAGGAGCGTCCACAGTGGGGATAAAGCGAAGGTCATCGACCCGATAATTGGCATCATAGACTTGAAGCGTCATCCAACGACGAAAATTTCGATCATTGGACAAAAGAATATCCCGGCTGAGAGCCTCTTCTACGGGCTTGGGCATGCAAACCTGCAGATCGTTCAGGGAACGAATTAAAAAATAGTCGTCCGAGGTGCCGCCCCGCCCATGAAGCACAATCCTCCTACCCGAAACATCGTCACTCCGCCGATAATTCTCGTTCACGATGAATCCTTTAGCCGACTCTATAACTTGATTGACTTGAATCTGTTCCTCGTAGTCCTTACGGTTTACAAGGTCCGTTGTGTACATGGAGTTGGCCAAAGCAAAAATACCTATGGAAAGAGCGGCGCCCAGTAGGATAATAATCAAGGCCGTCACCAAAATAAACCCGGAACGCTTTTGCGATGTTATTCTTTGTCGCGATTTCATTCCTGTGCTCAATTGCGTATCCTCCAGGTCATGCTCTCCACCAAAATACGGTGCCTTCCATCCCCAATTTCAGGAGCGCTGCTGGGCCAGCCCGGGGGGCGTTTCCCCGACGCATATCGGGAGTCGTTATGAACGCCTAACACTGCAAGATCCAAAGTCAGCAAACGTTCTCCCGGATAGAAGCGAAACCAAGCACCAGCGACGCCACGCGCCAAAACTCTCTGCCGACTCGGTTTTGCCTGAGGTGGAGCTTCGTAAAGCTCCTGAACGAGGTCTCCTGAAAGCACTCGAAGACGTGCTGCTCGAACATGGTGCACCTCCTCGAATCCGTAAAGGACGCCTCCTAAATAATTTTTATTTTTGAGGGCTCCAGGCGCAACGATTGCCGTTGTTTGTTCCGTAGCGTTAGACTTGACCCAAATGGGGACGCCAAAACTGGGAAAGGTCAGCCACCCCCCTGTCTTGACAAGACTTGGCAACCCACCGCCCAAGTTTTTTTTCAACTGAAGAGTATCCCCTCCCCAATAGCCTATATCCTGAGAGATCCAAGACATATACACGATCTCATCTTTCAACGCTGCATCTGGAATTTTTTTGGGTTTCGCCATCAATGCCCCAAAATCAGAACTGACAAGCACACCGGTCGGAATCGACCAAGCGTAATAAAGTTCTTTTCCCGAAAAACACCCATCTGCCAAAGTCGTAACCCACTTCGAGGAATCAGTAATTTCTCCATTGGTTACGGTAATAGGCCCGCCCCAGCCAGCCCCTCCCATCAGGGACATGACAGAACCTACAGGAGCATCGTCATGAGAGGCGAAAGCCGCAACAAAAGACCCCATTGACCCTCTTGCTATGGTATTGTTGGGCATCCCCAAACCCACGTTGCTGAACTGACTTGAAAGCACTTGAAAAGCACTTTCGATCTCCTCACGTGCTTTTGTGTAGTCCTCTGTTTGATTGTAGGAGTTCAAGAAGCTAAAAAGCGCGGCCGTCAAAGCGGCACCAACAATACCAACCACAATCATAGCGAGCAAAACTTCTGTTAAGGTGAATGCACGTCGCCTCATCGTCATCTCCGCCCATCCCTGTTCGCCTTATTTCTCATCCCGCCGTTTATAGGGGCTATCCCGCACGGTATTCGAATTATAGCTGTTGAAACTACGCAAAAAACGCAATTCTCCACCGCCATCCCCATGGGGTTTACGCACCAGCAACTCGACAAGATACGCCCCATCTCTGGCCTCTTTAAAGAAAGCCTCCAGTTCTAAAGATCGAAGGCGAAAACGCCCTTCACTGATTTTTGATCCTCCCAAAGACTCCGTCACTTTCAAACCCGATTGATTAAGAACTTTCTGATTCATTTTTTCATGCGCAGGCGTCGCCTCCAAAGCATCGAACCAGGCCTGGGCCGTCGTGTAGCTGTCCAAATCCACCTGGGAAGAGGATCTGAGGCGCATGGCATAAGCCATGCTCGAAAAAATACCTCCAAAAGCCAACAAGACCACGATGATCAAAATCAAGGCTTCCCCCAGAGCAAAAGCCCTGCGCTTTCTTTCACACGCAACAAAGAGAGTTTCCTTCACACTCATACGAACCTCCATTAATCCAGATCCAGCCGGTCACTGCAAAATAAAAGCCCCAAACAGCCGCTTTGCCGGGAACAGCCTTCATTACAAAACCCATCCCGAACGATCGAATCACTTGCATCTTACACCCAATAATGCTAACTGCGAATAAAAAACACTAGCCCTCTAACGGCACCTCGACCCTGCAAGACCGATTTTCCGAACAGAAGGCATCATCGCTATCGATACTTTTATATCAGAGTACGGTAAAAAAGCACCTGAGTCAATAGGCACCAATACCCATCTCCCCCACACCCCAAGAATCACATGCAAGCATTCCTCATTTTGTGGTACTCAAATACACGATTTTTTCTGTCTTGGACTCGCGTAACAAGTTGCCTTTTTATAATCGACAGCGTAGAATGTATTGGACAAACATGAGACAAACAAGCAGTTCGGGGGGTTGACAGCATGCAGGCCGGTCTGGAGACGCAAGCGATCATCGACAGCCTTTCGGATCCCATTCTCGTCATCGGACCTCACAGAGGACGTGTCGTTGCCTATAATGCGGCATTTATCCGCGAGCTGGGATCCTTTGGGGAAAATTTCAGGGGGAAGTCCTTTACCCGGATGCCCCAGTTCGTGCGTTCCGTCCGCCGAGGCTTGCTCGACCTCTACGTCAGGGCCAAGCGCAGAAAGGACGATAAAGCTCCCTTCTCCTTTCAATATGTCGATGCGCAAGGATACCTCAAATCCCTTTCCGCCTCCGCCGGATTGATGGAATACGGCGATCGTTCATGCGTCGTGTTCCATTTCCGGCCTCTTCCCGCCTCTGCTGCGGCAGTCCCCCAGCAGGCAGAGGACACAGCTGCATTCAGCACCTTGGTCGACATGACCCGCGAGCCTTGGATGGAATTTCGCTCCCATCAAATTGTCGAGCCGATCTCCCTTGACGATGAGGATAAAGCCGGGCGTCTTTTGGCTCTTGGACAGAAGCTGGTGGTTCACAAGGCCAGCAAGGCGGCCCAAAAGGTATTTGCCTCCCCAAACTCCAGCCTGGACAGCGCCACCTCCCCCATCATGGGAAAGGATTTCATATCCTTCTTCCATCGGGAGGAGGATGCCTTGAGATTTCTGGACATGCTCTCCAACGTAGGGCAGCTGCGGGCTCCCACCACGCTGATCGACGGATCGGGGAAGATGTTGGACGTGGAGATGTCCTGCGCCGCCCGCTTTGAGTCCGGAGATGCCATCGCGGCGCTCTATTGCATTCCCCGCAGCTCGGAGCTCTCCCGGAACTACAAGACCCTGCTCAGCGAAAACCGTAAGGAGCAGGAGTTCATCTTCAACCAGCCCTTTCTCGGATTGGGACAGCTGGTTCCTTCACAGCCCCTGGACAGGCCGGACCCCGCACACGTAGACGAGGTGTTGAACAGCTGCCTGGAAAGCATCCGCCTGCTGAACGCCAACGATGCCTTGGCCAGCCACTACGGGACCCTGAAAAGCTCTCTCTTGATGCAGCCCATGTCCTGCCTTTTCCCCTCCCGATCCGCCGGCATCCAGGTGCTGAAGGAACTTTTCGTCACCCGCCAGTCCTCGTTCGCGACGTATGACGAGAAGACGGAGGAACTTCAGAGGATCACCCTCTTCAAGGCCCTGTTCAACGACGCCGACTGCATGGTGCGGATTTTTGTCGCTTCCTCTCCTCAACCCTACGGATTCAAGGAGCGCCACAGCAACCAGAAAAATCGTTCGACTCCTGCGTTTATTTAAGCAGGCGACCGGCTCTTTTGGGCCGCAGGCCCAAAATGCCGTGTCGATCGCTTACGTCGGCGCACGGCACAGTTGCCGTG
>NZ_RQYL01000042.1 GCF_003860125.1 Fretibacterium sp. OH1220_COT-178
GATCGCTCCCGCTCGCTCTCTCTGCAACACCCAATACAAACGGCATCGCAGCCTACTTCTCTCTTCCCTCTATGGCTCGCCTGTAAATTTGTCAAGTTACATTCCACATAAACCCTTATTATCAGAGGCTTTAGGTGGATTTTGCCCGTCCGTGCGACGGACAACAAAGGGAATTATAGCGTGTTTTCGGGGAGTGTCAATACCCTTTTTCGAGCTTTTTTAAAAATCGGTCCGAAGCCCTCCGGCTCAATCCTCCGTCAGCCTCAAAAGCTCCGACCAGACCGCATTGCCCACCCGCATCCCCGCCGGAGAAAGGCTGACGCTCCTGCCATCGTCACGCAGAAGATGCGGAGGGAGCTCCGCGAGCAGCCCCTCGACCTCGTGCAGAAGCCCCTCCCCCCATCGGGCCGAAAAGTCGGTCCGGTCGATCCCCCAGCGTGTCCGCAACGCCAGGATGGCGGCCTCGACCGCTCGGGACCGCTGCCGCAGGAGTTCCCCTCCCTCCAGGGGGTCGGGAAAGCCTCGCCGCGCCGCCTCCAGGTAGGCATCGAGCGTACGGGGATTTTCGTAACGGCGGCCGTCCAGGTACCCCCACGCCGCCGGCCCCAGGGCCAGCACGTTCTCCTGCCTCCAATAGGCCAGATTGTGCCGGCATTCGTCGCCGGGCGAAGCGAAGCTCGAAATCTCGTACTGGAGCAGACCAAGGCGCGGGAGATACCACTGTACGTAGCGGTAGAAAGGATAGCCGTCGGGAAGGACGGGCATCCGGCGGCCCATGGGCGTGTCCGGTTCGAGCGTCAGCTGATACGTCGAGATATGGCGGGCTCCGGCCTTACGGACGCCGCTCAGGGAGGCCGCCCAGGTGCGCAGCGTCTGGCCCGGCACTCCGAAGATCAGGTCGGCGCTCAGACTCAGCCCGAAGCGGAGAACGCGCCTCATGGCGCAAAGCGCGAGTGCCGCATCGTGGCGGCGGCCCAAACACCTCAGCTCGGCATCGTCCAGGCTTTGAACGCCGAGGCTGACGCGAGTAAAAAACGAGGAGCTCCAAAGCTCCAGGTGACCGTCGTTCAAAGAGGAGGGATTGGCCTCGACCGTAGCCTCCTCCAGGGCATCGCAGTTCCCCAGCCCCTCGATCAGGGAGATCAAGCGGCTCCAGGTCCTCGGAGGCAAGAGGCTCGGGGTCCCCCCTCCGACGTAGAGCGTTCGCAGGGACGGAGCGCCAAGGCGGCTCCTCCAATATCGAATCTCCGCCTCCAGGGCGTCGAGATAGTCCTCCACCTCGCCGCGGACCGGGGGGGTGCTGTAAAAGGAACAGTACCCGCACTTGCCGGCGCAAAACGGCACGTGCAGGTACACGGAAAGGCGCTCGTCTCTCATTTCACGAGCTTCGCTCCGGGGAACGGCTGTCCGGTCACTCGCCCTCGTCCATCTTCAGAAACGCCAAAAACGCCTCCTGAGGGATCGAGACGCGTCCGATCTGCTTCATGCGCTTCTTGCCCTCCTTCTGTTTTTCGAGGAGTTTGCGCTTGCGCGAGATGTCCCCGCCGTAGCATTTGGCCAAAACGTCCTTGCGCAGAGCCTTGACGTTGACGCGGACGATGACGCGCTTGCCGATGGAGGCCTGGATGGGAACCTCGAAGAGCTGGCTGGGTATCAGGTCCTTCAGCTTCGTCACTGCGGCGTGGCCGCGATGGTAGGCCGCGTCCTTGTGGCAGATGAAGGAGAAGGCGTCCGCCGCCTCGCCGTTGACGAGGACGTCGACACGCACCAGCTCCGATGGCTTGAGCCCGATGAACTCGTAATCCAGAGAGGCGTAGCCGCGCGTCTGCGACTTGAGCTTATCGTGGAAGTCGATGATGAACTCCGCCAGGGGCATCTCATAGATCAGCCGCACCCGTTCCGGGGTCAGGTAGTCCATGGAGCGATAGACGCCGCGCTTTTCCTGGACCAGCTGCATCACCTTGCCCACGTACTCGGACGGCAGAAAGACCGAGAGCTTGATGTAGGGCTCCCGTATCTCCTCGATATCCCCCACCTCGGGAAAGTCGCTGGGCCGATGGGCCTCGATCACCTCGCCCGATTTGAGAAGGATCTCATAGACGACGTTGGGCGCCGTGGCCACGAGGTCGACATCGTATTCTCGGCGAAGCCGCTCCTGCGCCACATCCATGTGGAGCAGCCCCAGGAAACCGCACCGAAACCCGAAGCCCAGGGCAACGGAGGTCTCCGGCTCGAAGGCTATGGCGGAGTCGTTCAGACACAGTTTTTCCAGCGCGTCCCGAAGCTGGGGATAATCGTCGCGCTCCACGGGGTAGAAGCCGCAGAAGACGACGCTCTTGACCTTGCGGTATCCGGGCAGGGGCTCGGGGGTCGGGTTTCTTGCGTTGGTGATGGTGTCCCCGACATGAGCCTCGGCCAGGGTCTTGATGCTGGCCGCGATATAGCCGACCTCGCCCGGACCCAGCCGATCCACGGGGGTGAAGGAGGGACGGAATACCCCCACCTCGTCGACCGGATACGCGCTGTTGGTGGCCATGAACAGAATGTTCTGCCCCGCAGTCAGGGTGCCGTTCACGACCCGAACGTAGCAGATCACGCCGCGATAGTTGTCGTAGACGGAGTCGAAGATCAACGCCTGGAGCGGCGCGTTCGGGTCCCCCTGGGGAGCCGGAACCGTGCGGACGATCCGCTCGAGGATCTCGTCGATCCCGCGGCCGTCCTTGGCACTCGCCAAGATGGAGTCCTCGGCGTCCAGCCCCACCACGTCGCGGATCTCCTGCTTGGCGTTCTCGGGATGGGCAGAGGGGAGGTCGATTTTGTTGATGACCGGCAGGATCTCGAGTCCCTGCTCGATCGCCTGATAGGCGTTCGCCACGGTCTGCGCCTCGACGCCCTGCGTCGCGTCGACGACGAGCAGGGCTCCCTCGCAGGCGGCCAGGGAACGGGAGACCTCGTAGCCGAAGTCCACATGACCCGGCGTGTCGATAAGGTTCAAAACCCATTTCCTGCCGTCCGACGAGACGTAATCCATGCGGACCGGAACCAGCTTGATCGTGATCCCCCTTTCGCGCTCCAGCGAGAGAGAGTCCAGAAGCTGTTTCTTCATGTCCCGGGACTGCACGGTGGAGGTGCGCTCCAAGAGGCGGTCGGCCAAGGTGGACTTGCCGTGGTCGATGTGGGCGATGATGCAAAAATTTCTGATGTTCTCCTGTTTCATGCGTGGCCCCTCTTAGCAAATCGAATCATGACGCCGCGATCCCCAGGGACCGGCGGCCAAAAAACAAGACAAAAAGAGGGGCCCGCTTCGAGCCCCTCTGAGCCAAGCCTGCGTTCTCTCCAATGTGGTCCCCGCAGCAGCGGGACTTCCCGCACACGGCCCCACAATCAGGCGAGAGAACTAATACATCTTTCTCAGGGTCTCCAACACGGTCTCGGGCTCGAAGGGCTTGACGACAAAACCATCGACCCCGATCGCCTTGGCCTTGAGAGCCACGGGCAAAGTCGCGTTGGCACTGACCAGCAGGACCTTCGCCTTGGGAAGGATTTCCCGTATCCCGCGAATGGTCTCGAAACCGTCGAGTTTGGGCATATGAAGGTCGACGATGACGATGTCCACCGTCTTGGAAGCAGACGTCAAACGGCGCAACTGTTCCAGCCCCACAAGCGCGTCCGTCGCCGAACCTGCGACGGAATATCCTCCCTCCGACAGGACCAGGCGCAGCATATCCACCATGAAGTCCGCATCATCGATGATAAAAGCGCTTCGAGACATTTGAGCTTCCCTCCGTCGAGCGGTTTTCTACTCCTTCCCCTCGGAGGAGACCTTCTTCAGCGCGTTGACCCAAGTCTCTTGAGCCTCGGCATCCTTCTTCATCTGGGAGAGCCTGCCCTCCTCGGCCTCGAGCAGAGCCGCAAGCCGCGCCTCGTAGTTGCCGCCGATCTTCTTGAGTTCATCGAACTCGGTCCTCAAAGAGGCCAGATCGGGAACTCCTCCCTGCTCCATCTTGGCAATGCGCTCCTCCATCTTCGCAAGCTCCGCCCGGACCCCCTGCATCTCGGTGGTCACCTTCCCCTGCATCAGGCTCCAAAGGATATTAAGGACGAGAATGACCGCGATGACGGAGATGATGATGATCTTCGGTTTACTGTTTACCAATTTGGACCAGTCCGCCTGTTTTTTCTGATTTTCATTCTTCTGCGTCTTCTGGGGTTCATTCTTCTGAGCCTGCATCACAACATCCTCCAAATTTTAAGGTAGTGGAATAAATGACTCCATAGCTTCCCTCATTTTACATGAAGAAGCGGATAAAAAAAAGCGGCCCACCGAGACGGGCCGCTCAAGACACCTCTGAAGAAAAACGAAACTACTTCACCTCGACCTCGGCACCGGCCTCGGCAAGCTTCTTCTTCAGCTCCTCGGCCTCCTCCTTGGAGACGCCCTCCTTGACGGGCTTGGGCGGATTGTCCACCAGCTCCTTGGCCTCCTTCAGGCCCAGGCCGGTGATCTCGCGCACAACCTTGATGACGTTGATCTTGTTCGCTCCGGGAGCCTTGTAGATCACGTCGAACTCGGACTTCTCCTCCTCCGCGGCAGCGGGGGCACCGGCGCCGGGCATCGCCATCATGGGCATGGCCATGGGGGCCGCGGCGGAAACGCCAAACTTCTCCTCAAGAGCCTTCACGAGCTCGGAGAGCTCGAGAACCGTCATCTCCTCAATAGCCTTGATCATATCGTCGCGCGTCATAGAACTTACCTCCAAAATTTTTTGATATACGCCCCGTTTCGCCGGGGCTCTTAAAACTCAAACCGGGCTTCGCACTTCGAAGGCCCCGCACATTGCCCCTCCGACCCGAAAAAAGGTCAGGCGGCCTCCTTCTTGTCCCGAATCTGCCCGAGGCACGTGACCAGCCCGCGCATCGTGCCGGAGAGCACGGTAACCAGGCCGGAAATCGGTGCGGCAATGGTGCGAACCACCTGGGCCACCAGGACATCCTTCGACGGAAGATCGGCCAGGGCGTAAACCTGACTCTGATCCAGGGCCACCTTCCCCAAAAGTCCGCCTTTGAGGACAAAGGCCTTTTGCGTTTTGTCGGTTGCGTATTCCTTGAGAACCTTGGCCACCCCAACCGGATCTCCGTAGCAGAGGGCATAGATATTCGGCCCCGTGACCAGGGATTCGGAAAGGGACTCGAGCCCCGCCTCCTTCATGGCGATCGCAAAAAGGGTATTCTTGGCGATCTTCAGCTCGCCCCCGGCCTCGCGGACCTTCACGCGGAGCGCCGTGCTCTGAGCCACGGTCATGCCGCGATACTCGCCCACAAACACGGCCTCGGACCTCTCGAGCTTTTCCTTCAAGAGGGCAACCTGCTCATATTTGATCTTTGCCGGCATAACATTCACCTCCTCCGAGAAATATCGTCAAACCTTTCGTGACGGAAGCCTGACGCCATTCAGAGCTCCCGGTGAAACCTCGATTTACCACACGAATTTCGCCCGGCCATTCGACCACAACGTCTCAAAAAACATCCCTCGACCCAAGGGCCGAGGGATACGAGGGGACGACACCGCGTTTTCACGGTCTTCCCGCTCCTCGCCTCGGCAGGTCCCGATTAAGCTCCGTCAGAGGAGCGCCTGCTGTCCAGGGTCGAAGAAAGCTGTATTCGTGTGTTCTAGGGACGAGCGTAATTAAGCGGCGATCTCCTTCGATGCGGAGAGGACATCGACGGAAATCCCCGGGCCCATCGTCGAGGTCAGGGAAATGCTCTTGATATAGGTTCCCTTGACCGAGGAGGGACGAGCCTTCTGTATAGCCTGCAACAGGGCTTTGGCATTCTCGAAAAGGGCATCCGCCGAAAAGCTCTTCTTGCCGATGGCGTTGTGGATGATCCCCGCCTTGTCGACTCGGAACTCGACGCGGCCGGCCTTGATCTCCTTGACGGCATCGGCGAGGTCGAAGGTCACGGTCCCCGTTTTGGCGCTGGGCATCAATCCCCTGGGACCAAGCACCTTTCCGAGGCGACCGACCGACTTCATCATGTCCGGCGTCGCGATGACCGCATCGAAGTCCATCCAGCCGCCCATGATCTTCTGGACGAGGTCCTCGCCGCCCACGATGTCGGCCCCCGCGTCCTCGGCCTCCTTGATCTTCTCGCCCATGGCAAGGACAAGGACCCTTTTGGTCACGCCGGTGCCGTGGGGAAGACCGACCGTGCTGCGGACCTGCTGGTCCGCATGACGCGGGTCAACGCCCAGGCGAACGTGGATTTCCATGCTCTCGTCGAACTTCGCCGTCGCGATCGACTGGAAGAGATCCACAGCCTCGCGCAGCCCATACTGTTTTTCGGCCTCGATTTTGGCTGCGGCCTCCCTGTAACGCTTGCTCCGTTTCATGAAAAAACCTCCTGTGGTCGATAACGGGCCGCCAAGCCCTGCCACCGTGATATTTCGTGCAACAGCCCCCAGCAAAAAGGGGGCCCGTGTCTTATCCTCAGCCCTGGATCTCGATCCCCATGGAACGGGCCGTTCCCTCGACCATGCGCATGGCGGCGTCGATATCGTTGGCATTGAGATCCTTGCGCTTCATCTCGGCGATCTCCTTCACCTTGACTCTGGAGACCTGCCCAACTTTGTTCTTGTTGGGAACTCCGGATCCCGACTCGATTCCCGCAGCCTTTTTCAGCAGAACGCTTGCTGGAGGCGTCTTCAGTTCAAACGTAAAGCTACGGTCGGCATAAACCGTTATAACGGCGGGAATGATGAGCCCCGCCTGGTCCGAAGTCTTTGCATTGAACTGCTTGCAGAACTCCATGATATTGACCCCATGCTGTCCCAAAGCGGGACCGACGGGAGGAGCCGGCGTCGCCTTTCCGGCCGGCAACTGCAATTTGATCTGCCCGATGACCTTCTTAGCCATAAAACAAAATCCCCTCTCCTAGATAAAACCTTCTATCGGCACAGATCCCGTCCACTAGGGACGGGAACGTCTGTCATACTTTTTCCAGAAGCTGATAATCGGTCTCGACGACGGTCTCTCGGCCGAACACGCTGACCGTGAACTTGACCTTCCCCTTCTCGGGCGTAATCTCGACCACCGGGCCCGCCTGCCCTTCAAAGGGACCGCTCTTGACACAAACCGTGTCCCCCAATTTGAGGCTGATCTCGACCTTCGGCTTCGCCTGTTCCTTCCCGATCCGGGACATCAGATCGCGCACCTCACGTTCGGAGAGAGGAAGCGGATAACTACCGGCCCCGACGAAACCCGTCACCCCCGGCGTGTGCCGGACGACATACCACGACTGTTCGTCAAGCAACATCTCCACCAGCACGTAGCTGGGATAGAGTTTTCTGGAGACCTTACGACTCTTTCCGTCCTTGACGAAAACCCGTTCTTCGATGGGGACCAACACGGAGAAAATATTTTTCTCCATCCCCATCGTCGCTATGCGCTGCTCCAGATTGGCCTTGACTCGATTCTCATAGCCTGCGTACGTCTGAACGACATACCATCGGCGTCCATCCTGCGTATCCATCAAACACCAGGGAAAAGCCCTTCCTCACCTCCCACCTGCATTCGTAAATTCAGATGCGCTGCGAGCCCGAAGTAAAAAGTGGGAAAACTAACCGAGGATCCCCGAGAAGATCCAGGTCAGGAGAAAATCGATGGCCCCAAGGTAAATGGAGACGCAGAGCGTGAAAAAAATGACGATCAGCGTGGAGTACCAGATCTGCTTCTTTCCGGGCCAAGTGACCTTCTTCAGCTCGGCCTTCGCCTCCCGCAAAAAACCGATGCCCGGTATCGAATTCGCGATCTCTTTGGACATACCTTGCCCTCCTGCGGGCATCGCGGAGGATACCCTTGACAATAAAAAAATGGCAGGCCCGGCAAGACTCGAACTTGCAACCCCCGGTTTTGGAGACCAGTGCTCTGCCAATTGAGCTACGGACCTGCGTTAAAACAACGGAAAGTATTCTACACTAGAGGCGAGGGTTATGCAAGATGCCCCTTCGTTTTTGGCAGGCCGGTCAGGAAAACGGTTTATGAGCCTTCATGACCGACCCGCCCGAAAAACGACAACGTACCGCCTACTTCGACTCCTTATGCGGGACGGAGGCGTTGCACCACTTGCAGTATTTCTTGATCTCCAGTTTCTTCGACTGCTTCTTCTTGTTCACCGTCGTCGTGTAGTTGCGACGTTTGCAGGTCGTGCAGACCAGTCCAACGATATCGGCCATAAGCTCCTACTTCCCTTCCTGATAAAAAATATGCGATTTATGCTCCAGGCCCCTCTTCGAGAAGAAGGGCAGGGACTACTGAAGAATTTTGGTGACGACGCCGGCGCCGACCGTGTGGCCGCCCTCGCGCACCGCGAAGCGGAGACCCTCCTCCATCGCGATCGGAACGATGA
>NZ_RQYL01000043.1 GCF_003860125.1 Fretibacterium sp. OH1220_COT-178
AGACGAGATTGCAGAATTTGCCGCAGTCCTTTGTTGTCCAGCTTGAAGGCCGGCCGACAGCGTTTACGACGCAGACGATAGAGCTTACCGGCTTCGTGTGCACTGTAGGCTCCCTTGACGAGATTGCGCTGGAGTTCCCTGCTGATCGTCGAAGGGCTTCGGTTCAGGGCTCCGGCAATCTTTCGGATTCCGTATCCCTGAGCACGAAGGCACAGTATACTTTCTCGTTCTGTTGCTGTAAGATGAGGGCAACCCATGGGTGTCAGTCTCCTTCGCTGTTTGTGCTCTGCAAACTCATTCTAGCGAGTAACTGCCATCTATGGGCTTTTTTATCTTCTCTCACCTCCTACTGTTGCGTTTAGATTGTAAATCCAAGGGAACAAAAAATATGTTGAACCCCCCAGAGCCATATGCCTTGGTGGTTGGGATTTATTATGTAGTTTCGTGGCCGATTTTCGTTTTGTTTCGATACTATTTTCTCCCTTCCCATTGGTTTTTGTGGATGAAATTTGCTGCTGGTTTTTTGTACGGAGGGATTCTTGGTGTCCTTGTTTCGTTGTTTTACTCTGCGTCAAGGGAGCAAACGATAGTTGTCATTGTGTGCGCGGCGATTTCGGTAATGGCCTTGATAGGGCGTCGTGATTAAGTTTGAATCTTGATTTAAGAAGGACGTGCTTAATTGTATGTTACGATTTCTGGGATGTTAAGGTAGGGAGAGTCTTATGTTGCGCAAATTAAGGAAGATAATTTACACGAAAAAGTATGATTCTCCGGAAGATCAAATGGTAAATTCAAATGCCTTTTTGTTTTATTTTTATTTATCCTTATCATTGTTGGTTTTTTAATTAATAGATTAGTTTAAAAGTTTGAGATGGAGAGATTTTAAGTCAATGAAAGAAAATAAAAATCCATCTCCTGGATGAAATTGCGGGACATTATCCAAAGTATTAGATGTACAGTCCCATGTTATGATGGAACAGAGAATCTGTACAACTAGCCTTGAAAAGTTCCGAAAAAGTTGAGGCCAGCATCTCATTTGCCTCTTTCAATGAAAAAGCCCCTTCGGAGAGGGGCGTGTGGTTCAACAAGATTTCTGATGAAAGATTAGCCTTTGTCCTTTTTGGTTTCCTGCACCTTCCACCAGATCAGGTATCCGCAGATGACCGTTGCACTGCCCGCGATCCAATACCCTAGCGTGGGTTCGCCGGCTTTGATGTAAAAATAAGCCATATAAAATCCTGCCAAGGTAATTGCTATTGAACCTAACTGACCAACCAGCCCGATGATGAAGCTGAAAGTTAAACTCCAAAACTCACGACGGACCTCTTGTCGATCCATAAAAATATAATGTTTTTGAGCTTCCTGGGCCAATTCCACAATTTCTTGCGCTGTACCGGGTCGAATTTTATCGTACGATTCGAGCACCTTTGGCGGCGGCAAGGGGCCTTGATAAATCTGCTGCGTAACCAACATTTCTTCCTGAGGGGTCGCAGGCCGCTTCATCTTGGGCATCAGACCGGCCCCATATTGCTTGAAAGTTCTGGGTATTTCTTTTCTACGCCTGTAATTCCGGCATAAAGAGCCTTCCCAGCCGCAGCAAACGCTCCTGCCGGGGATACGTCGCGTACACCTTTGGAACGAGCGGCATACACCACGTTTTCCATATATCGGCGTGCGGCTGTTCCGTCAATGTCAAACATGCATAAAGCAGCAAGGGTTGTAATTCGTATCCGTGAGTTTTTCATGGACATCCCTCCTCGCTCATTGTATCACCCCAACCTAATTGGGGGTAGAGACAGGCCTCGCTACGGCCGCCTCAGTATCTTTCCCTCGCTGGACCCATAAGGATGTCCATAAGCGTTTCGAATGCTTTTTCTCACAGGCCGCGCTCGTCCCACTTTTTGATGGCGTTGTCTATTCCGCGCACTGTGGCGATGATCCGCTTGCTGAGCGCCCAAGGAGTCCGCCCGCCACGTGCGTCGTCTCCTTGGCGAACTTCCTCAGTCCATCCCCTTGTTCTCTCCATGGCCCGTTTGCTCAGCCGCCCCAGACGCTCGATGCTGCCGCCGATCTTGTCCAGCGCTGTCGCCCGGTAGCGGTAGTCGCTGACGAAAAGGTTGGTGAAATCCCTCACGAACACCAAGGGGGTGGTCCTGTACTAAGAAATTGAATGTGGCGTGGATACTGCAAGCATTTTTTAATATGAAATTCTCCTCTTCGAGCGAGACGCTGCGCTTCTGTAGAGCCTTGACCTGCTTGGCAGCCATGACGATATTGTCGTCGATCCAGACCTCCGAATAGGCTTTGATCCAGTTGACGGTTGCGGTTTGCTGCCTTAATCCCCAAGGCGATTCTTTCATGTTGCCATTTTTTCTTTGCCTTGACCATCAATTCATCAACTGGCCTGTTGAGGAATCGCCTGAAGGAGGAAAATATGAGATAGAGCGTTTTGTTTCCACTTTTTCGCCCTACTGTTATTCAAGGCCCGCAATGAGGTTTGGTAAAATCGACCGATGATATACTAAAAAATATGTTTTTTCTGAGGCCCTCGCCTTGTATGTGGCGTGCCGTAAAATCCGGCGTCATGTCTTGGCTTGTGTTGCGGGCAGGGAGTCGGAAGGGCCGAATTTTTCGATGGATGGGTGCCCCGCGTCGGTCGGGGATGTGCAAGGAGGAGTGCTCGGTGAATCTGCCCTTCAGGATCGATTTGTCGGATAAGGTGGTTGTGATTACGGGGGGGAGCGGCGTGCTGTGCTCGATGTTCGGCCGAGCGGCGGCCGCGGTGGGGGCCAAGGTCGCCCTGCTGGCGCGCCGTTCGGAGGGCACCCGGGAGGTGGCGGAGGCGATCGTCGCGGAGGGCGGCATCGCGAGGGGCTACGGCTGCGACGTCCTGGACAAGCCCGGGATCGAGGCGGTCCACGAACGCATCCTGGACGAGCTGGGGCCCTGCGACATCCTCATTAATGGGGCTGGAGGCAACGACTCCAAGGCCAACACGGACGACGAGCACTTTTTGCCCGGGGCCATGGGAACGCGCCGGACCTTCTTCGACCTCGACCCCGACGGCGTGGGGAGCGTATTCGGACTGAACTTCCTGGGCAGCTTCATCCCCACACAGGTCTTCGCGCGCGACATGCTGGGGCGGAGGGGATGCAGCATCATCAACGTCTCCTCGATGAGCGCCTACTCGCCCATGACCAAGGTCCCGGCCTACTCCGCGGCGAAGGCCGCAATCTCGAACTTCACGCAGTGGCTGGCCGTCCACTTCGCCAAGGAGGGCATCCGCTGCAACGCGATCGCCCCCGGGTTCTTCTCCACCCGGCAGAACGCCGCGCTGCTCTTCAATCCGGACGGGTCGCCGACGGCGCGGACGGGGAAGATCCTCGCGGCGACGCCCATGGGGCGTTTCGGCCAGCCGGAGGAGCTCGTCGGCGCGCTGCTCTTTCTGATGTCGGAGGAGGCGTCGGGGTTCGTCAACGGGGCCTGCATACCGGTGGATGGGGGCTTCTGCGCCTATTCGGGCGTGTGAACTGTCCCTGGTATTCCCTATTTTGCGTCCGATGGTGTCCATGCGTCAGGCATGGACACCATCATCATGCGGGGCGTGTTTTTCACGATGACAAAAAGCGCGGCTTGCAGTACGCTTAAGCAGTTGTACAAAAAAATGGGGGCGTGTTTCACCGCCCTTTTCGGAAGATAACGAGGAGGCTGTTTGGATGATCGACATCAAAGTGTTCAAGGATTCCGCGGAGCAATGGAAGGGCGACGCCCTGGTCCTGCTTCTCCGGGAGGAGGATTGCGGGGGCGGGGCGGCCCTGCCCTGCGGGGACCTCGTCAAGACGCTGGCCGAGCGCAAGGACTTCACGGGCAAGAAAGGCTCCCTGCTGCGGGTGCCCCTCTTCGGGGGAGCGGTCCGCAACCTCTACCTTGCGGGGCTGGGCAAGGGCAAGGACTGCGGTTCCGCTCTGATCCGCGACATGTTGGCCTACGCTTTGCGCACGGCCGGGCGCCAGCACAACGAGACGGCGTTCGTCCCCCATGCCCACCTGAGCGGCGGGAAGGGGGCGTGCGACGAGGGGGGCCTTTCCCGCTCCTCCCTTGTGGCCGAGGCCGTGGGCCTGTGCGGCTACGTCTTCGACAAGTACAAGCAGAAGGAGGACGACAAGGGCTTCAGCCTCAGGGAGGTCTTCGTCGCGGAGCTCTCGGAGGAGGAGGCTGCGAGCGGGCGGAAGTTCGCGGCCGCGCAGCTCGCGACGCGCGAGCTGGCCAACGAGCCTGGCAACGTCATCAACCCGCCCGTCCTGGCCGAGCGGGCCGAGGCGATCGCCAAAGCGTCGGGCCTGGACTGCGAGATCTGGGACGAGAAACGCCTGGAGAAGGAGCGCATGGGCGCTCTGCTGGCCGTGGGACGCGGGTCGGCGACGCCTCCTCGCCTGATCCGTCTGGCTTACGTGCCCAAGAGGGCGAGGAAGAAGGTCGTCTTCGTCGGCAAGGGGCTGACCTTCGACAGCGGCGGGCTGGACATCAAGCCGGCGGACTTCATGACGACCATGAAGGGCGACAAGTCGGGGGGCTGCAACGTCCTGGGCATCATGGAGGGGGTCGCGGCGCTCGCTCCCGAGGTGGAGGTGCACGGCATCGTCGCGGCGGCGGAGAACATGCCCTCCGGCACGGCGTACAGGCCGGACGACATCGTACGGGCCCGCAACGGCAAGACGATCGAGATCAACAACACCGACGCGGAGGGACGCCTGGCCCTGGCCGACGCGCTCTCCCTGGCCAGCGAGATGAAGCCGGACGTCATCATCGACATGGCCACCCTCACGGGGGCGTGCGTCGTGGCCCTGGGCAAGTGGACCGGAGGGCTCTTCACCCGCGACGATGCCTTGGCGGAGGCCCTGCTGGCCTCGGCCGGGAGGCGGGGCGAGCGCTTCTGGCGGCTGCCCGCTGAGGACGAGAGGATCGAGGAGGCCACCAAGTCGCCCTTTGCGGATCTCATCAACTCCGGCGGACGCTACGGCGGAGCGACCTTCGCGACGATCTTCCTCTCGAAGTTCGTGGACTCGGATATCCCCTGGGCGCACCTGGACATCGCGGGCGTCGACTTCATGGACAAGGAATGGGGCGTCTACGCCAAGGGGGCCAGCGGCTTCGGGGTAAGGACCTGCCTGGACTATCTGATGAACCTTTAGCCTGGGGAGCCGGGCCTGAGGGTATCGGCGGAGGGCACGCGCCCTCCGCCTTTTGCATGGAATGACAGCTCCAGCAACAGCAGAGCGGCGCCCAGGACCAGCCAGAGGTCCGCGAGGTTGACGTAGAGGCCCGGGAGCGGGACGAACGGCAGGCGGGGGAGGGGGATGAACAGGAAATCCGTCACTCCCCCCAGAAGCAGGCGCTCGAGGGCGTTGCTGAGTCCCCCGGCCCAGAGCAGCGCCAGCCCGTGCCGGGCGTGGCGGGTTTTGTTGCGATAAAACAGGGTGAGTCCGGCCAGGAGGACCAGGCCCAGAAGGCCGATGACCCAGCCCAGCGTGCGCGACAGGCCGAAGGCGACGCCGGGGTTGGCGTGCAGCTCCAGGCGAAATCCGAGGACGAGGGGGATAGGGCCGGATGCCAGCCCGTGCCGGGCCGCCTTCTTCGCCGCGAGATCCAGGAGCAGCGCCGCCAGGCCCAAGACCCCGTATCCGCCCAAACATGCTTTCCTTTCCGTCATTTTGCCCTCTCCTTTCGCATCCTCCTCTTGCCCCACTATTGTAGAGCATGATCTTCCGTCTCCTCCCCGACGGGCTCTCGCGTATAATGCTGGGTGAAAGGGTCCGTCGGACACTCGGAGGCGGGCGGCTCCGGTCCGCCCGGCGGTTTTTCAATGACGAGAGGAGTCGAGAAGCATGCTGATCGGCGTCGACATCGGTACGGGGGGAACGAAGGCCCTGGCGGTGGATTTGAAGGGCGGTATCCTTGCCGAGAGCTCCTGCGAGTATGGTGTGCTGACCCCCGCGCCCTCCTGGGCGGAGCAGTGGCCCCAGGTCTGGCTGGAGGCCGTTGTGGCGGTGCTCCGGGACCTGTTGGCGAAGTCCGGAAAGCGCGAGGTCGAGGGGGTTGCGATCAGCGGGCTCTACGGCGGGTCCGGGATTCCCCTCGATGCCTCGGGGGCGCCGCTGAGGCCCTGCATGATCTGGATGGACCGGCGCGCGCGCAGGCAGGCGCAGTGGGTGAGGGACAATGTTTCTGTGGACCGCCTCTTTGCCGTCACCGGCAACGCCGTGGACACCTATTACGGTTTTACGAAGATCCTCTGGATGAAGGAGAACGAGCCGGAGCTTTGGAGGAAGGTGTGGCAGTTCGTCTCGCCCAAGGATTACGTGATCTACAAATTCACCGGCGAGCTGGCCACCGATTACTCCTCCGCGGGAAATCTGGGGGGCCTGCTGGATATCCGGAAAAAGGCGTGGTCGGCGGAGATGTCCGAGGCGCTGGGCATCCCGCTGTCGTTGCTCCCCAGCCGCCTGACGCGCTCGTCCGAGGTGGTGGGGGTCCTCAACCGCGAATTCGCGGAAGTCACCGGGCTGCCCACAGGGACGCCGATCGTCGCGGGAGGCGTCGATGCGCCGGTGGCGCAGTTCAGCTGCGGCGTTCTCGAGGCGGGCGAACACGTGGTCATGGCGGGAACCTCGCTCTGCTGGGGCACGGTCCACGACGGACGCTTCGTCTCCCCCGGCCTGATCAGCTATCCCTATGTGGTGAACGACGAAACGACGGTCTACACCTTCGGAGGTGGGGCGACCTCCGGGGCGGTGATCCGCTGGTTTCGGGACGAGTTTGCCGGGGGAGAGAAGGAGCTGCAGCGGCGAACCGGTCTCTCCGCCTACAAGATGCTGGAGCTGGAGGCCCGGAATGTCGGGCCGGGCAGCGGCGGACTGATCGTCCTGCCCTACTTCATGGGCGAGCGCTCGCCCATCTGGGATCCGGACGCACGCGGGACGGTCTTCGGGCTCTCCCTCTCTCACGGTCGGGGGCACGTCTTCTGCGCCTGCATGGAGGGGGTGGCGTACTCCCTCCGTCACAACATCGAGGCGGCCGAGGCCGCGGGACTGAAGCTCGACGCCGACTGTTTCATGGTGGGCGGTTCCGCGAGGAGCGACGTCTGGACGCGCATCTTCGCCGACGTCACGGGCTACTCCATGAAACGGTTGGCGGTGGATGCCGAGGCCCCGCTGGGCGATGCGTTTCTGGCCGGTCTGGGCACGGGGGTCTTCTCCGATCCGGCGGAAATCCGGAGGTGGCTGCGCTTCGACGATCCCGTGAGGTGCGATGACAAAAATCATAAGATCTACTCCAGATACTTTGAACTCTACAAAACGCTGTACGAGCGCACCAGGGAGTGCATGGGGGAGATCGCGGAGCTCCAGAGAAGCTGACCGCTGTCCGGACCGGGGATGGGGCTTTGGGGGAGATTCCGTCTGGCGATCCCGTACCGCCGGCCGCTGGGGTAGAGGAGGGGCATATTCTTGACGACGACAATTCGGCAGCGCATTCTCGTTCTCCTTTGTTTCCTGTTTCTGCCTGCAGGCGCCGCTTGGGCGGCGCCGAGCCGTATCGTCTCCCTGTCGCCGGTCGGGACGGAGATCCTGTTCGATCTGGGACAGGGGGACAGGGTCGCCGGCGTTACGGAGTTTTGCGACTACCCGC
>NZ_RQYL01000044.1 GCF_003860125.1 Fretibacterium sp. OH1220_COT-178
ATTCCGGTCCCGCTCCACACGATCCAGCAGCCCCTCGCAGCAGACGTCGGTCAACGACGTGACGAGGGCCTCCGCATCCGCAGGAAGCGGCCGCTCGCCCACCCCGAACCCCAGCGCGGCCAAAGGAGCCCGGGCGGCCTCCCAGGCATCCTGCGGCGACAGGAGCCCCCAGAGCGCCTGGTCCATGAGGTGAACGCACAGGGACAGGGTCGCCACCAGTTCGCCCCGGCGCGACAGGCCGTGCAGGACATCGGAGAAATGCGGACGGTCCAGCGGGTCCGGCCGTCCGCGGTAACGTGCCCACAGGGAGTCCTCGGTGACGCCGAAGCGATCCATACGGCGCAGCACGTCGTGCTGCATCTCCGGGCACAGGCCCGTCTGAAGCCTCAGGGCCTCCTTCACCGCGTCCATGACGACACGGCCGATCGTCTCGCCCAGCTTGCTGTGGTTGCCCGTGTCGGTGAGACGCAGCGGAGCGTCGGAAACGGCGACGAGGACCGCGCCGTCGGTTCCCGATCCCGTGGCCAGCCCGCGGGAGTAGCGGCTCGAGACCGCCAGCTCCTGAAGCGCCGCCGCCTTGGCCTCCGTGCAGGTGATCAGCCCCCGGGTCAGGGCCCCCTCGCTCAGGTCGCAGTCGACGTGCAGCAGGATGTTTATGGTTCCCGTCGGATGCGCGGCGAGGGAACGCTCCTCGTCCCACGAGGCGGGGTCCCCGACGCGGCCGCCGTTGACCTCCAGACCGGCCGTAACAAAAGCGGTCGCCGTGGCGGAACCCCAACGCCCCGTCCTCACGGCCATCCTCTCCATGGACGCCGCCGTGGACAATCCAGCGCAGCGGACCGGATCGAGCCCGAGATCCTCCGCCACAAGGGCGAGGTGTTCCGCGTAGGTCGGCGCCCTCATGAAGCAGGCCATGCCCTCTCCCGGATTGCAGCAATGGTTGAAGACCTGCTCCAGGTCGTCCCGAAGCCCTCCGTTGAAGGGCGAGGTGCTCAGCACCCTGCGCGGCCCCGAAAAGGTCAGGACCACGGATTTGTTGTAGTGATGCGCCTCGTCCCCGCAGGGGGAGCTCCAGATCCTCATGCCTCGACTTCCTTCCCGCATACCAAACTGCGTTTAACAAAGAGACCATTACTTGCCTCCCCTGCAAGGGGAGGTGGTTCGTGCCAGCGAACCGGAGGGGTTGCTTTGCACGCTCAACAACACCCCCCAGCTTCGCTATCGCTCAGCAGCCCCCCTTGCATGGGGGCCGAAAGCCTCCCCTGAAAGGGGAGGTGCCGAACGTAGTAAGGCGGAGGGGTTGTTCTTGAGGCGCGATAACACCCCCCAGCTTCGCTATCGCTCAGCAGCCCCCCTTGTATGGGGGCCAAAAGCCTCCCCTGAAAGGGGAGGTGTCGCCGAAGGCGACGGAGGGGTTAACCCCTCCGCCGCCTAACCACAGGAACAGCCGCCGCCAACAGCAGCCAGCCCCACAAAAAGCCCGCGTCACAACCGCCGCTGGATCCACTCCTGGGCGTCTCCGGGCCGGGCTTCGGCTTGGGCTTCGGGGTCTGCGCTGCCCACGGCTCCACGGACAAAAGCAGCGCAGGATCCACGATCCTGCCGTTCGCCCGACCGTCCAGGTCGTACTCTCCTCCATCCTTGATGAACAGCGTCAATACGTACCGGCCGCTCCGGCTCAGGTCTCCGGCAAGTCGGCCGTTCCCCTCTAGAACCGTGAAGCGGCCGTCGCCGAACTCCGCGGCGGAACCTGCGTATTTCATCAGCTGAACCGAATCCGCACCCGTCACCTTCAGCACCCTGACCTCGGAAGCCTCCTCCGCCAGAAGTGCCGCACCCGTCAGCTCGATACCCACCGCAGCAACGCTCGTTCCCTCCGGAAGGCTCGCGGTCAGAACGGGCAGTGACTTCACCTGGTCGATGAAACCGTCGGAGCTCACAACCCTTTCCGAAAGATCCCAGCCCATGTCCGCGTTCAGCCTCACCAAACCCGTCCTCCGGTCGACGTCCAGGTCTCCCTTCTCCAAGCCGCACTCCGAAAGCATCCTGACCGCACGATCCAGCGAATCCGACGGCCCATCGCCCAGAACCAGCTCGGGCTTCACCGAGGCAATCTCCCCGTTCGTCCCCTCGGGCAGTGCCGGCGCGACCCCCCGCTCGGGGATCCTGGAATCGTCCGGGCTCACAGGCCCGGGAATATCCGAACTCACCGGCGGTTTTATATCGGGGCTCACGTCCGGACTCACCGGTCCGGGCAAGGAAGCGTTCTTCGCCAGAACCGCACTGAGGGCGACCTTACGCTCCACGGGATTTCCGTCGGGCCGGCCGCCGTCCCGGACGTACACCACCAGCCCGTACGTCTCCTCCGCGGCAAACGGGGCGTCGCCCTTCATCACGCTCCCGTCCTTCCGCTGCACCGCAAAATGCCCGTCCAGGTAATCCCTGGGGTTCTCTGCATATCGGAAAAGCTCGCCCGTCCCGCCGGGACGAACCCCGAACAGCGCAACGTCCTTCGGTGCGGACGCGCGGAAGCGTTTGCCCTCAACCCAGAAGCCCACAGCCGCCAGGGTTCGCGGCTTCGACACCTCCAGCGCGATCAGCGGGAACGGTGAGGCACCGCTCAGCTTCACGCCTTCCTGCTTTCCCAGCGCCTCCATCACCGTCTCCAGCCGGGCACGGCTCGGGTACAGCAGGCCGTCGCCGCCAAGGCGGAAGTCCTCCGGGACCGCGCCCATCTCCGGCAACAGATCTGCGGCCAGGCCCGACCTCACCCCAAAGGGCCGTTTTCCCTCCGCCCCGCCCGGAAGCATCACTCCGATCGGGACGAACCCCGGCATGTTCGGCTCAGCTCCCAGAGCCTCACCCCAAACCGTAGCCGCAGCCACAGCCGACTGGCCGCCAGCCGACCGGACCGTGACGACGTAGGACGCACCGTCCTTATACTGTTTTTTCAGCGTCACCGCGGCTGTCCCATTCCCGTGGTCCTCCAGGAGGAGATCCTCAACAGACGCCCCCTGCCCCTCCGCCTTCGTCACCGACCAGCTTAGAACCGTGGGCTGCGCGTCCAAAGGGATCGTGGAGGCCGTGAGTGTGACGCTCTCCCCCTCCTTCAATGCATGGTTGGGGGCGCCCAAGGCGATGCCCGTCACCGGCGGGAGGGCGTTCACGACCTTCAGCACCGCACCGGGCGTCAGTGCCGCATCGTCGCTGGCGACCGGAACGCCCAGCGCCCCCGTCACCGCCAGAGAGATGCGGTACAACCCCTCGGACGCGGCCTTCACCTCGATCTCCGGGCCGTCGGTCCCGGAGAGGACCGTCAGGCCGCGCTCCGCGGTCCACCTGTATTTCAGGCCCGAGAGGTCCCCCGTGGAGGGATAGGGACGGGCGCGGATCTTCCGCGTCTCCCCCACAAGCATCGTACGAACGTCGGCCGCATCCAGCACCACCGAGGCGACCGGCAGCTGCGCCGGGTCCGTGATTTTCCCCGGTGCTCCTGGCGAGGTTCCCCACCCCTCACTGGGCTGAGTCTCCTTCACCTTCAGCCAGTAGCAGTCTGTCCAGCCGTAGCCGTAGGCCCCGACGATCCCTCCGGTATAGGCCGGCTGTGCCTTCACGGAGTCACAGACCGAAACGCAGTACCTGAAGATCTCCGGCATGGGGCTGAACCCGCCCACGACGCCCCCCGCGTCCATCTCGCTCTCCACCTCGGAACAGAGCGCGGTACAGTTCTCCAATGCTCCCTTATTCCAATAAGAGAACCCCAGGATCCCCCCCGCATAGGGGAACCCGCCAGCCTCGACCGCCTTGGCCGTGCCGAAGGTCACGCAGTTGCGAATCATGCCGCCGCCGTTGAGAGAGGCGATCCCGCCGACATAAGAGTTGGCGGGGCTGGAACCTCGAAGGTCGAAGGACGTCGTACAGTTGAGAATGTTTCCGTCCACCCAGCTCGTGATCCCCGCCGCGCCGTTGGATTTCCTGTTGGTGATGGAGCCCATGACCGTCACATCTTTCACCGTGCCCGTCGGTGCGATATGACCAAAGAAGGAACCGGAATGACTGAGAGCTCCTGTAGCCGGGCTGCGCGGAAGATAGGCGCCCGTCGAAATAGTCACGCCCCTGACGGCATGGCCTCCACCGTCAAAGGTGCCTGCAAACCCGGCCAGGTCCCCGTAGGCGCACATCCAGCCGATGGGAGACCACTCCCTTCCCGCCATGGTGATGTCCCGAGTCAGGAGGACGTACTTGTCCTTGAAATCGTTACCGTCCGAGACCAGCTTGGCCAGCCCGGCCAGATGCTCCGCCGTCTCGATGAGGTAGGGGTCGGCCTCCGTCCCGGCATGTTGGTTCAACCAGGACGTGTCGGCCACGTCGGACCAGAGTTTCACCTCCGCCCCAAAAGCTGTGGGCAATGCCAGCAGAAGAGCCACTCCCAAAATGACAATGCCCTTGACGCCGCGCAACCGTTTGCGCATGGTTTCACTCTCCTTTCTTACTATCTCCCCATAGTAGGGATCCCAAAGCCTCCCCTGATGAAGCTCCCGAGCGACCGGCACGGCTTATCTCACTTTTCGGCCCATCTGCTTCGCCGAACGGCAGCAACTCTGCTACCGTTCGGCATAAGCGACCGACTCAGCGTTTTCAGCCTTGCAGGCTGAAAAGAGCTGGTCGTCTGCTTAAAGGGGAGGTGGTTCGCGCCAGCGAACCGGAGGGGTTCAGCCAGACGACGCAGCTTATGCAATCGCGTCAGCGATTGCGGCGCTGCGTTGGTCGGCTGTGCCGAAGCAAGGCAATTGATTGCCTTGTGGAGGCGTTGGCGGGGAATGTCAGACAGGCGCGTCTTATGAAAAACACTCGCCGCCCCTACCCCCCTTCGGGGAGCCTTCCGGCTGCCGTTCGCCCTTGCTCACGGGCCGTCGGTGTCGCCGAAGGCGACGGAGGGGTTAACCCCTTCGCCGCCCAACCACAGGAACAGCCGCCAGCAACAGCAGCCAGCTCCACAAAAAGCCCGCGTCGCAACCGCCGCCGCTGTCCCTTCCCTCCGGTTCCGGTTGAGGGCTCGGACCCGGCTCCGAACCGCCCGTCACCGACAGCAGCGCCAGAGGATCGACCACCCTGCCGTTCACCTCGCCGTCCAGGTCGTACTTCCCTCCGTCCTTGATGAATACCGTCAGAACGTACCGAACGCGAGGCTTCAACTCCTCCACTACTCCGCCTCCGGAATCCAGCACCGTGAAACAACCGTCGCCAAACTCCTCCGGACTGCCCGCCCAATTCAGCAGCGCTCCCGTATCCGGACCCGTCGCCTTCAGCAGCTTCACACCGGAAGCCCTCTTCGACAGCAGCTCCGTACCCGTCAGCTCCAATCCAACCGCCGCAACGTTCGCTCCCTGCGGCAAAACAGCCGAAAGCACCGGCAGCGTCCGCACACGCCTCAGCGTGGAACCGGACGGAAGCACCTTACCGGCAACCTCCCGAACCACACGGCTCTGAAGCCTCACCACACCCGTATCCGCATCGAACATCAGATCCCTCTCCGTCAATCCGCTGTCGGAGAGCGCGTCCGCTGCGCTCTTCAAGGCCGAGGTCTCTTTGCCCTTGAAAAATTCCGGCTTCGACGAACCCACCCCTGCAGGCGCCTTATCGGGCAGACTCGGGGCCACGCCCTTCTCCGGGGCCTCCGGAACCTCGATGTCGGGGCTCACAGGGGCCGGAACATCCGGGCTCAACGGCGCGGGAATGTCTGGGCTCACATCCGGGCTCACGTCCGGACTCACCGGTACGGGGGAGACATGTTTCACCGTGACGATCACGTCGTCCGACAGGCCGGACCCGTCCACCGCCGAGGCGACGATCCGGTACTTCGCACCCGACACGGGCCGGGACAGCGTCACCGTCGCGCCAAGGCCGTTGGCGGCGGGCGTCAATTCGATATCGTCGGCCTCTGCAGAAGCCCCCTCGAGCACCTTGAAGCTCCAATCGCACTGCGGGAAGGAGGCGGCATCCGCCCCCGGACGGATCTCCGCTCGGATCTCCGCCTTCTGGCCCTTTTGGCTCAGTTCGATGTTCCCGGGGCTCAGGCTCAGGGACTCCAGGCGAACGCGCCGGATCGTGACGAAGGACGTCGGGTTGTAGGTCGTCCCCCCCAGAAGGCCGCTGCAGGACAGCTTGAGGCCGGCCGTCCCTTCCTTCAGTCCCTTGAGGACCGCCGTCTCCATATTGGGGGACGCGATGTTCAGGACATCCTTGTCGGCTGTCGTCCAGCTGAAGCCGACCGTGCCCTTGTTGGCGGCCGTCTGGGGATAGACCTCCGCCTTGACGGGCGTGCCCCTGTTCTCGGTCAGACCAAGCAGGGGAACCAAAACAACCGACGTGGCGGGCAGGTCAGACTCTGATGCCACAGCATCGGTGTTGACGACGGTTCCGGTCCCCCCTCCCACGGCCTGACTCGAACCCAGCCCCGATACCCAGCGGCACTCCTTCACCGCACCGGCGTTGTTCCCGACGAGGGCACCCGAGACCGCGTTCGGCCCGGTCTCAATTTTGCACGCCGCGGAGCTGTTCTCAATCGTCCCGGTCGCCTTGCCCGCCACGCCGCCGACGGTCCTGCCCCCGGAAAGCCGGCCGCGGGCAAAACAGTTGTAGACGCCAGAGGAATCGCTTTCAGCAATCCTGCCGAAGATCCCTCCCAGGAAAACCCGAGGCCCGTCTCCAACGTCGAGCTCGCCGTTGAAAACACAGTTCGCAGCAGCCTCCGTTCCGCTATAATAGCCTGCAATGCCGCCCACCGACGCTGTACCCGCCCCCGAACAATCCTCGGAGATCGTCCACTCCGCCAGACAATTTTCCAAAGTGCTGCATTTCCCGGCAATGCCACCGAGCAGCACATCCGAAAATGTTATGGTCTCGGCAAAGGTGACGGTAAAGCGCGCCCGACAGTTTTTGAGAGAGGAAGAGCCCTCTGCGGCAATACCGCCGACAGTCATCTGTTTCGCATATTTTCCCATTTCGCCGCGACGGAACTCCCCCTCAAAGGAGCAGTTCTGGATTGTTCCTCCAGCCCCGGCAGCGATGCCGCCCATTTTCACATCACAATATTTGCCCCTTGCCTCCAATCGGGCCTGCACTCGGCAGTCGGAGATCCCTCCAGCGCCCGTTCCATAAAGTCCCCCCAGAGAGATGGTGCTCACCCCCCTGCACTCCACGACCATGGAGCCCGTGAAGGAACAGTTCCGGATCGTCCCGTTGCACGTATTGGCAAGAGCACCCCTCTGAAACTGGCCTTTCCCGTAAGCAAACACAATGTCGCCGGTCAGGTTCAGGTTGAGAACCGTTCCTACCTGACTTCCTTTGGTACTGATAGAGTCAAAAAGAGGGGCGCCGATCCGGACAGTATGCCCTTGTCCATCAAAGGTGCCCCGGAACTGATAGATGGGACTCCAGATCTTATCGGCAAGGTTCAGGTCCGCATTCAGCCTCACCGTCATGCCCAAGAAGTCCTTGCCACCGTTCGCCAGCTTCGCCAGCCCCGCAAGCTGCTCCTCCGTGGAGATGACGAACTCCGTCTGCCCCTCGTCATACCAGCTTATGTCCGCACTGATGGGGACGAGCGGAACGAGGGGAACATCCGGGCTGACCGGACCCGGAACGTCCGGGCTGACCGGGTCCGGCAGAAGCCCCCGGACCACGACGGCGGTCGACGGAGTCAGGGGCTCCCCTCCCGGAAGTCCGCCGCAGGACAACTTGAGAGCGGCCGTCCCCTTCTTCAGAGCCTCGATCTCCGTCGTCTCCGCATTGGGGGATACGATGTTCAGAACAGCCCCCTCGGCCGTCCAGGCGAAAGAGAGCAAGCCCTTGTTGTACGCCGTATGGGGGTGAACCTCCGCGGCAACCGTCTTGGCCTCGCCCTCGAGCATCCCGAGGAACGGCGTCAGCACAACCGAGGTGGCGGGCAAAGCGGACTCCGACGCCACGGCCTCGGAACCTTCAGGCTCCTCCCCGTCCCCCACGGCATCGTCCGGCCCCAGGCCCGACACCCACCCGCACCCGGATACCGTCCCCTGGTTGTCTCCGACGAGGGCTCCAGCCGTCGCTTCTGCGCCGGGCAGAACCTCGCACACTGCGGAGCAGTCCTTGATCTTTCCTGCATTCACCCCGGCCACCCCGCCGATCGTCGCCCCGCCGGAAAGCCGTCCGCGGACAAAACAATTGCTGACAAAACCTTCATGGTTCCTCGTTATTCTGTGTGGGTAAGGATGAGTTCGAAATTGTCAGAAGTGGTATAGTAGAGACATTATGAAAGACATTCAAGTGTTTGAAATCG
>NZ_RQYL01000045.1 GCF_003860125.1 Fretibacterium sp. OH1220_COT-178
GCTGGGAGCGCCGAGCCCGCCAAGATCCGCGACGCGCTCGAGCAGACGAAGGATCTGCCGACGGTGACGGGTATGACGACGATGAACGAGACCCACGACGCGGAGAAGGAGCTGGGGATCGTCGAGATCCGGGAGGGCAAGAAGGTCTTCCTGGGCACCATCAAGCCGGAGGTCTGATCCCGGCCAGGCCGGCGCCACGTTCGAGGGGGAAGGGGGGAAAGCCCTCCTTCCCCCTTTCTCATGACGTCCTGGACCTTCCGAAAAACTCGGCCGCGATCTTTTCGATGCGTCGGACCATTTCCCAGCCCGCGAAGGACAGCCCCATCGATTGGCGGTAGACGAGCTGCATCTCCCAGCGGATTCCGCTCAGCCCTTCCAAAGCGGCCGTGCCGAGTCTTTCCCTTGTCATGGAGTCGGAAATGGAGCTTTTTCCGGCGATGGTCACGTACTCCCCCAGGGCGACCAGCTGCAGGGCCGTGTGCGTCGAGTCGACCTTCAGGTCGAACTGGGCCCGAACCTGATGGCGCAGGAAATAGTCCTCCAAAAGCAGGGCCAGGGGGTGGTTGTCGGTGTAGTGCACGAAAGAACAGTTCTTCAGTTCCGCCGGGTCGATCTCGCGATCCTCCCAGGGGTGCGTTTTGGGGACGACGAGGATCAAGGGCTCCAGTCCCAGGAGGCGCACCGTGAGGTCCGGGTCGTGCGAAACGCCCAGAGATTTTCCTGTCAGGGCAAACTCGATGTCGCCGTTCTTAAGGGCCTCGATCAGCATGTCCGGGTTTCCGGTCCTGACCGAGAGCGTGATCTGGGGAAATTCGGATCGAAAATCATCGATCACTGCCGGCAGAATGCCCTCCACAAAATGATGGCTGGCCCCGATGGACAGCGAGCCGCTGCGCAGCGTCTGCATGTCGCGGAAGGTGCCGGGAATGGCCTCGCTGAGTTTCAGCAGCTCGCTGCCCAACGTGTAGAGGGCCCGCCCCTCCGGCGTGGGGACGACGCCGCGTCCGCTGCGCTTGAAGAGCTTAACTCCGTGCCTTTTCTCAAGCGCGGCAACATGCTGGCTGACCGAGGGCTGCGACAGCCCCAGAAGATCCGCAGCCCTGCGGAACGACCCCTCCTCCATGATGGTACAGAAAAGCTTGATCTGCCTCAGGTACATGCCTCGCTCCTCCTGTTTGGGGCTGCGCCGTCTCCGGTCCCCCAACCCCGATATAACCCTCAATAACGTTTTACTAATTAAACCATAAAAAATTTTTATGCATAGGTGTTTTTTATTTTTTTATTAATTTTTGATGCGTTGATTTTTATGATTGTTGCGCTAGCATGAAGATATCCCATACGATTTTCCGGCGGAGCTTTGCGATTGAAGGCGGGGTCTGGATATGTTGGACGGCAAACGCACGGAGCAGCTGATCTATCTTTGCCGGGAGTTTGTAAGGACTCCCAGCCCTTCCGGAAACGAGGAACGCATGGCCCGGAGCGTCAAGGCCAGCGCCAGGGCCCTGGGGTACGATCAGGTCGACGTCGACCATTACGGCAACGTCCTGATGCGCATGCGCTTTTCCGAGGGAGGCCCCAGGCTCTTGTTCCACGCACAGATGGATCATGTCCCCCCGGGGGACAGCGCGAAATGGTCCTTCTATCCCTATGGTGCCGCCGTCAGCCGCAAGCGCATCTATGGCAGCGGCACCATGGACCAGAAGGGCAATCTTGCGGCCATGATCCTGGCCGGCGCTTTTCTCAAAGAGGATTTTCCAAAGAAGGACCTGAGGGGAGAGCTCGTCGTCGCTGCGGCAGTCCAGCAGGAGTGCTTCGACGTGCTGGCCGCACGTTCGATAGCCAGCGGGACGAAGCCGGATGCGGTCGTCCTGGGCGATGCCTCGAACCTCGAGGTGGTCAGGGGACAGCCTGGGCGGGCGAAGATAGCGCTTCGCACGGAGGGACGGATGGCGCATGCCCTCTCCCCCGCCTATGGCGTCAACGCCGCGGAGAAGATGTTGGAGGTGCTGCAGGCGATAAGGGAACAGTACGTCCCCCCGAAGGATACCTTCATAGGAGAGGGGGCCCTGACCCTGACGGAGGTGGCGACCGGGCTCGATTCCCTCGAAAAGGTGATCCCCACCTGGTGTTCCGCGACTCTGGTCAAGCGCATGGTCGTGGGGGAGAGCCGGGACGATTGCCTCGCACAGATCGAGCACACCCTGGCGCCGCTGAGAAAGAGGGACGAGGCCCTGAACCTGACTTTGTCCTTTGCCACCACGGAAGGACGCTGCTACACCGGTGTGGTTCTTGCCACCGAGCAGTTCGTCCCGTCGTGGGTCCTGCCGGCCGATCACCCCTTCCTGGCCGGGGTGAGGAGGTGGCTGCAGCGAGGCGGGCTCGAGGGGACCCTTTCCGCCGGGCCGGGCTTCGGGACCAGCGGGGCCCTCTACGGCGGAGAACGGCGTATCCCAACCCTCATTTTCGGCGCCGGAAGGCCGGAACTGGCCCACCGGGTCGACGAATACATCGACATCGATCAAATGCGCCAGGCCTGCGTGGGGTACCGGCTCATCGCCTCCGGATTTCTGGACTCTTCCGGGCGGTAACGGCATAGGAACGCATTGCTTTTTCATTCTTTTGGGGAAGGAAAGGGGCTGTTGTGATGAGACTCAAGGCAACACGGCGATCGGATCCCGAGCTCTACGGTCTTGTCGAGGAGGAGCTGGAGAGGCAGCAAAACAACATCGAAATGATCGCGTCGGAGAGTACGGCCTGCGAGGAACTGTTGGAGCTCTCGGGCTGTGTCTTCATGAACAAGACCACCGAGGGATACCCCGGAGCACGTTTTCAGGCGGGGTCACAGGTTGCGGACAAGATGGAGCGCCTCGGAATCGAACGCGCCAGGGCCCTTTATGGTGCCGAACACGCCAACCTTCAGCCCTACTCCGGCTCGGCGGCGAACTATGGCGTCTACGCCGCAGTGCTCCAGCCGGGCGACTGCGTCCTGGGCATGAGGCTGGATCACGGCGGCCACCTCACCCACGGCTCTCCCGCCAACTTCATGAGCAAGTTCTACCGGTTCGTCTCCTACGGGCTGAATGCGGAAACGGAGCTCATCGACTACGACGAACTCGAGAGCCTGGCCCGGGAGCATCGGCCGAAGCTGATCATCGCCGGGGGCAGCGCCTATCCCCGTCTCATCGATTACGAGCGTATCGCGGACATCGCCCACTCGGTCGGCGGCCTGCTGATGGTGGACATGGCGCACATATCCGGGCTGGTGGCGGCCAAGGTCATTCCCAGTCCCGTTCCCCACGCCGATTTTGTCACCTCCTCGGCCAGCAAGACGCTCTGCGGCCCAAGGGGAGGTCTGATCCTCTGCAAAGCCGCCCATGCCAAGGCGCTGGACCGAGGGGTCTTTCCGGGCTCGGTCAGCTCCATCCACCTGAATGTGATGGCCGCCAAGGCCTGGCTGTTCAAACATGCGGGCACGGAGGCGTTTCGAAGCACGATGCTCCAGGTGGTGGCGAATGCGCGGGCCCTGGCGGATGTCCTGGGACAAAACGGATTTCGTATCGTCAGCGGCGGAACGGACAACCACATCGTGCTGGTGGACCTGCGGCCCAAAAAGATAACGGGCAAGGTCTTCCAGGATGCGCTTGAGACCGTCGGCATCACCGTCAACAAGAACATGATTCCCTCGGACCCCGAGAAGCCGTCCGTGACGAGCGGCGTGAGGATAGGCGCGACGGCCGTGACCCAGCGGGGCCTGCGGGAGCCCGAGATCGAGCGCATCGCCGCGATCATGACCCGCGTCGCCGCCTCTCCCGAGGATCGTTCCACTCTGGAAAGCTGCAAGGAGGAGGCCCTGTCGCTCATCTCCCGTTTCCCTCTGTATCCCGAAGTTCCCCTTGCGTAAAGCGTCGGAAAAGGAGGTCGTGACCTTGGTTCTGAATCCGGATCGTCTGCGCTGTGACCAACCGTGGGGAGACAGTCCCCATCGTCCAGGCTCCGACGCTTTTTTTCTGAGGGGCTCCCAAGGGCGCCTGTTTGCTCACCTCTACCGGGCGGGAGGTGCCGGGGTACACCCCACGGTCCTGTTGCTTCATGGTTTTCCGGGCAACGAGAGAAACTTCGACCTGGCCCAGGATCTCAGGAGGGTGGGGTTTCACGTCCTGACGTTTCATTATGCCGGCAGCTGGGGCAGCGAGGGAGTTTTTTCCTTCGCCCAAGTGCTGGAGGATTCCGAGTGCGCCGTTGACTTCCTGGAGAGTCGGGAGGCGCAGGAGCGCCACGGAATCGATGGAAACCGCCTCTTTGTCGTGGGGCACAGCATGGGGGGATTCGCGGCCCTGCATACGGCAGCCAAACGAAAAAGCCTGAGTGCCGCTGTCGCAATGGCTCCTTACGATTTCGGCCAAATGGGCCTTCTGGCGCGCCGAGAGGCGGGGGCCCGGTCCGATCTGGAGTGCCTGCTGGCCGACGGAGCGCCCTGGCTCAATGGGGCCGAGCCGGAGCGCCTGGGTGCGGAGCTCGATTCCTGCGGCGAGTCGTACTGCCTGATCGGCCTGGCGGAGCTTCTTGCAAAGAAGCCGCTGCTGATCGTCGGCGCCGGGGGGGACGATTGCGCCCGTCCTCCCATTCATTGCAGACCGCTCGTGGAGGCGCTCGAGGCCCTGAAGGCCCCGGTGGAATACAAAGAAATGCCCACCGACCACGTCTTTTCGGATATGAGGCTTTCCCTGTCCGAGTGCGTGGCCGCCTGGCTGGCGGATCGGGCACAGGCCGGATCGAGGACTTGAGGGATTCGGAGGGGACCTTCGAACGTCCCCTTCGGGAACGTTCGGAAAAATAAGGAGGAAACGGCATGTTCGAACTTCTCAGCTCGTTTGTTACCGCGATGAACAACCTGGTGTGGAGCACTCCGATGATCCTTCTCTGCGTGGGGGCCGGGATCTTTTTCACTTTGAGGATGGGCTTCCTCCAGATTCGTCACTTTCCGGAGATGTGGCGCCTGCTGATGGAATCGGACCGCTCGGAGAGCGGGGTGACCCCTTTTCAGGCTTTCGCCACGACGGTAGGGGGACGTGTCGGCGTCGGCAGTATCGGAGGCGTGGCGACGGCCATTTGCCTGGGAGGTCCGGGAGCGATTTTCTGGATGTGGGCGATCGCATTGCTGGGCATGTCCACAGCCTTTGTGGAATCCGCTTTGGGCCAGGCGTACAAGACGAAAGTCTACGGCGAGTATGTGGGAGGACCGCAGTACTACATCGAGCGGGCCCTCGGCTGGAAGGGATACGGCATGGCCTACGCCGTTGTGGCCTTTCTGGCTCTTGGCGTTCTTTGTCCCGGCGCTCAGACCTATTCCATCGTGACGTCCATGCAGAGCGCGTTCGGGATCGACGTCTTCGTTACCGGTGGGGTCGTCTGTTTTCTGCTGGCTTTGATCATCTTCGGCGGGATCAAGCGGATCGGCAAAACGGCGGAGGTGTTGGCCCCCTTTATGTCCATGGCCTTCATTCTCATGGCGCTGTTGGTCTGCGCGCTCAATTTCGACCGAATTCCGTCCATGATCGCCCTCATTTTCAAGTCGGCCTTCGGGGCCGAGCAGGCTTTTTCCGGCATTGTCGGCTCGGCGATCAGCTGGGGCGTGAAGCGGGGCATCTTCTCCAACGAGGCCGGGGATGGTACGGGGGCGTTGGTGTCCTCGGCTGCGGTGGGGTCGCATCCTGCGAAACAGGGGCTCATTCAGGCTCTCTCCATCTTCATCACCACGATCGTCGTGGGAACGGCCACGTCCTTCATGATCCTGGTTACGGGGGCCTACAACGTCTCCGACGGGGCGGGCGGGATGATCGTGGAAAATCTGCCCGGGATCGAGTACGGGATCCTCTACACGCAGGAGGCCATCAACCGTTCTCTGGGCGGATTCGGCAACGTATTTGTCGCCGTATCCGTCTTCCTCTTCGCCTTCACTTCCCTGATGGCTTTTTGCTACATGGCGGAGAGCAATATGTCCTATATTTTCCCCAACAGCAAGGCGGGGCGCTTCGTGACGCGCATCCTGTTCCTGATTTTTACGTTCTTCGGAGTGGTGAACACCGGGGAGATGATATGGACCTGGGGAGACCTGGGAGTGGGCATGATGGTCTGGCTGAACGTCATCGCCATCCTGTTGCTCTCGAACCAGGGTGTCAAGATCCTCAGGGACTATGAGGACCAAAAACGGCGCGGACTGGATCCCGTATTCGATCCCGCGCTGTTGGGCATCCGCAATGACGATGGAATATGGAATGAGCGGTAGAGCGGATTCTTGACTTTTGCAGGAGCCCCTCGGGGCGAAGGGAGTTGAGAGCATGTCCGACGGCATGTTGCAGTTCGACTTCATGGGGGAGGCCTTGATGGCGGCGGTCGACGCGATCTTCGTCAAGACCACCGGCAAGGGAGGGCACGGAGCCCTGCCCCACAGGGATATCGATCCCATTGTGGCGGCCTCGTCGGTCGTGATGAACGTCCAGACGATCGTCAGCGTCTTCGTCTTCATCGGGACCTTCGTGGGCTCCGCCGTTATCGCTCATGTGATCCTGAAAGCGCAGGGAATCATTTAGTCCTCTTCTCCAAACGGAATGAGCTGCGCGTCGTTTTTCTTTGGCAGGCCAGGTTTGCCGTTTTTTGAACGCATCCGGGGTTTAGGGAACGGATCGTTGGGCTGGAAGGAGGATCTGGAGAATGCGTAGGGTATCGTTGGTTATGCTGCTTGTTTTTGCGCTTGCGGGTGCGGCGTTCGCCGCGGACGACGTGATCAGGATCGGCGTCTACAACTGCCTGACCGGCCAGAACGCCTACGGCGGCCAGCTGGAGCTCGAGGGCACGCAGCTGGCGCACAAGGAGATCCCGGAGGTCCTGGGCAGGAAGGTGGAGCTCGTGGTGGTGGACAACAAGT
>NZ_RQYL01000046.1 GCF_003860125.1 Fretibacterium sp. OH1220_COT-178
GCGAGCGGCCGCTTCCTGCGGATGCGGAGGCCCTCGTCACGTCGTTGACCGACGTCTGCTGCGAGGGGCTGCTGGATCGTGTGGAGCGGGACCGGAATCGCTCTTGAGGTTTTGTCAGCCGGACGGTGGAAACCTTCCGTCGATCAGGACCGGAAAGGGCCTGATGACCCCATGCGGCACGTTTTAAAAGTTTGGTGACTCATGGTTTTTCGGAGAGAAGAGTATTGCGGCTATTTGATGTTAAAATAATTATGTGGGTTTATCCTTTTAAGGAGGGCAATTTGTAAGGATGCTTTAACATTCTTATCTATAGACTTTGCTTTTGTGTTATTTCGACGGTTGATGTCGGGAAGTCCGGTGAAAATCCGGCGCGGACCCCGCCACTGTGAGCCTGACGAAGCCGCGGAACCACTGGGAGGTTTTTCCTGGGAAGGTGCGGACGAGGAGGAAGGCGAGCCAGGAGACCGGTCAGCTGCTGAAGATACGGAGCGGCCTTACGAGGATTTGAGGCTATCCACGGGTGGCGTTGTGTCTGCCCCTGGGTAGCCTTTTGCGTTTTTTCGGAAAACACAAGGGGTTCCCGAGAGAGGGGAGGCGAGGCGGATGGGGAGGCACACGGCCCGGGGCTCCTTCGTTCGGGTTCCCTCAGGACGCGGACGAGCATTCATCTGGAGGTGAAATAACGGTGAACCTCAAGACAACGCTCTTCGGACACGTCTATCAATTCAGGGACATCAAGGAGGTTCTTGCGAAGGCCAACGAGGAAAAATCCGGCGATCGGCTTGCGGGGATCATTGCCTCCACCATGGAGGAACGGATAGCGGCCAAGCATGTCCTGGCCAACCTTACGGTCGCTGACCTGCGCAACAATCCGGTCGTCCCCTACGAGGACGACGAAGTCACACGAATCATTCAGGACGACGTCAACGAGAAGATCTATTCGGAGATACAGAATTGGACCATCTCCGACCTCCGGGAGTGGATTCTGTCCAACGAGACCACGGGGGAGCAGATCAAGCGCGTCAGCCGTGGCTTGACTTCCGAGGTCGTGGCGGGCGTGGCGAAGCTCATGACGAACCTGGATCTGATCTACGGAGCCAGCAAGATTCGCATCACCGCCCACTGCAACACCACCATTGGGCTCCCCGGGACGCTGGCCGCGCGATTGCAGCCCAACCACCCGACCGACGACATCGAGGGCATCACCACATCTCTCTACGAGGGGCTGTCCTACGGCGTCGGCGACGCCGTTATAGGGCTCAATCCCGTTGACGACAGTATGGAGAGCGTCAAGAAAGTCCTGCTCCGCTTTCAGGAGGTCAAGGAGAAATTCGGGATCCCCACCCAGATCTGCGTGTTGGCCCACGTCACCACGCAGATGGACGCCGTGCGCCACGGCGCCCCCACCGACCTGATCTTCCAGAGCATCGCGGGCTCCCAGAAGGGGAACGAGGCCTTCGGCATCTCCGCTGAAATGATTGCAGAGGCCGAGGACCTGGCGGCCCACGAAGGGGTTGGGGTCGGCCCCAACTTCATGTACTTCGAGACCGGCCAGGGTTCGGAGCTCTCGTCCGACGCCCACTTCGGGGCGGATCAGGTGACGATGGAGGCTCGTTGCTACGGCTTCGCCAAACGCTACAAGCCCTTTATCGTCAATACGGTCGTCGGCTTCATCGGACCGGAGTACCTCTACGACAGCCGTCAGGTCATCCGTGCGGGGCTCGAGGACCATTTCATGGGAAAGCTGACGGGCATCTCCATGGGGTGCGACGCCTGCTACACCAACCACATGAAGGCGGACCAGAACGATATCGAGAACCTGGCTGTCCTGCTCACCTCGGCCGGCTGTAACTACTTCATGGGCATTCCCCACGGCGATGATGTCATGCTCAACTACCAGTGCACCGGGTACCACGAGACCCCGACCCTGCGCCAGCTCCTGGGGGTGCGTCCCATCAAGGAGTTCGACGAATGGCTGGAGTCCCAGGGCATCATGAAGGACGGGCGCCTGACGGAGAGGGCCGGGGACGCCTCGCTGTTCCTCTCCCCGAGTGCGGAACGCCGCCCCGTCGGCAACTGAGAACGAGGTGATGCGATATGGTTACTGAGCTCGATATCAGAAAGATGGTGGAAGAGATCATCCGGGATATGGGGCAGACTGCCGCGGACGAGTCTGGGGTAAGTGCTGAGGCGAGCAAAACCGAGTCTCGGCCTGCATCTCCGGAACCCGCCCCGGAGAGCTGCGACGAGGGGCTCCCGGATCTGGCGGAGGTCGATCTGCGCAAACTGTGTCTCGTCCCGAACCCCTTCGATCGGGAGGCGCTCTTGTCCATGAAGCGGAGCACGCCGGCCCGCATCGGGGTCTGGAGGGCGGGCCCGCGCTACAAGACGGAGACGCTGCTGCGCTTCCGCGCCGACCACGCGGCCGCTCAGGACGCGGTGTTCAACGACGTCCCCGAGGAGTTTCTCACGAAGAACAATCTGGAGGTCGTCCAGACGGAATGTGTCGACAAGGATCAGTTCATCACCCGTCCCGACCTGGGACGTCAGTTCTCCGAGGAGTCCAAGGCCGCGATCAAGCGTATCGCCGGCACCGCGGCGCCGAAGGTCCTGGTCTACGTCTCGGATGGCCTGAGCTCGACGGCGGTCGCGGCCAACTCCATGGATGCCTTCAAGACGATGGCCCAGGGCCTGGAACGCCAGTCCATCACCTTGCCCAAGCCCTTTTTCGTCCGGTTTGGACGCGTCCCGGCGATGGATGTGGTCTCCGAGGTCACGGGGGCCGAGGTGGTCTGCGTCCTCATCGGGGAGCGGCCGGGCCTGGTCACCGCGGAGAGCATGTCCGCCTACATCACCTACAAGGGGACGGTGGGGATGCCGGAGGCAAGACGCACGGTGGTCTCCAACATCCATTCGGGCGGAACCCCGGCCGTCGAGGCGGGGGCCTACATCGCGGATATCATCAAGATGATGCTCGAAAAGAAGATCAGCGGCATCGACCTGAAGCTCTGATTTCAGAAGGGGGAAATGCAGAATGAAAGGTGATCCTTTTAAGCAGGCGGCCGGCTCTTTTGAGCCGCAGGCTCAAAATGCCGCGCCGATCGCTTACGTCGAAGCGAAGCCTCGTGGCTTCGTCTTCGACGCGAACGGACGCCTTGTCTGACGCCCCTCCCGAACATCCACGAAAAAGTGAAATTTAGAACCCGGAACAAAGATTTGAATTGGGATTAGGAAAAAGGGGGAAATGCAGAATGAAAGGTGATCCTTTAAAGGCGACACTCCTGAGTGTGAAGATCATCCCCAACGTCAATCCGGATATGGCGGCCTCGCTGGAGTTGAGCCCGGAGCAGCGCAGCATCGGCCTGGTCACAGCGGACAGCGACGACGTGACCTATACGGCGCTGGACGAGGCGACCAAGAAGGCCGATGTGGCCGTGGTCTATGCAAAGTCGTTCTATGCCGGAGCCGCGAACGCCAACACCAAGCTGGCGGGGGAGATCCTCGGGATCATCGCGGGGCCGAACCCTGCGGAGGTCCGGAGTGGGCTGAACGCCATCGCGGATTTCATCGAAAACGAGGCGTGGTTCGTCTCTGCAAATGAGGACGATACGATTCCCTATTACGCGCACTGCATCTCCCGGACCGGCAGCTACCTCTCCAAGGTGGCGGGAGTCCCCGAGGGCGATGCCCTTGCCTACCTGATAGCGCCGCCGCTCGAGGCTATGTACGCGCTCGACGCCGCGCTCAAGGCGGCGGACGTGAAATTGGCCGCCTTCTACGGGCCTCCCTCCGAGACGAATTTCGGCGGCGGGCTTCTGACGGGTTCCCAATCGGCCTGTAAAGCGGCCTGTGACGCATTCGCCCAGGCAGTCGTCTTCGTGGCTGAGAACCCCGTCCTCTATTGACGGATAAGTTCCTGAAGTGCAGGTGACCGTTGTGCAAAACGGCGCGCTGGGGATGGTCGAGACGAGGGGGTTGCTGGGTGCTGTAGAGGCCGCGGATGCGGCACTGAAGAGTGCCGTGGTTACCCTGCTCGGTGCCCGTAGGGTGGGAGGGGGACTGGTCACGGTCCTTTTCTCCGGTGATGTGGCTGCTGTCCGAACGGCGGTGGATGCCGCGTGTGCCTCCTTGGGCAGGTTGAATGTCGAGTTTTCGGCGCACGTCATTCCCAGGCTCGATCCCGAGGTTTGGGCGATTGTCGAGGCACACGGAAACCGTTCCGGCTCCGGACCGGTAAAATCCCTTATTCTCGGGGCGTGCCGTCAAGAAGCCATTGCAGAATCGCCCCTTATGGAAGTCGAGTCCCCCGACGCAGAACCGGTTCCGTACTCTGGGGGCGAGGGGATGATCGGGGAAAAAGGGGGGGCGGAGGAGCTTCCCCGGGCGGACAGGGAAGCGATTATCGGTCAGCTCCGAGCGATGACCGTTGCGGATTTGCGGCGATTGGCTCGAGAGGTCGCACTCGACTCCCTGACGCGGCGTCAGATCCGGGACGCCAATAAGAGGGAGCTGGTTGTCAGGCTGAGCGCATTCTTCGAACGTGCTGCCGAGAAGGAGCGCGGTCGATTTCAGGAAAAAATGGGGCAGGTTTTAAGCAAAAAACGGGGTGATAAAGCGTGATGTCGATCAAAGATCGTGATCTGCTCTCCGTGCAGGAGGCGCGGGATCTCGTGGCCAAGGCCAAAGTGGCCCAGAAGATACTGGGGGCGATGGGGCAGGCCGAGATCGACTCCCTTGTGGAGGCGGCAGCGCGCGCCGCTGCGGACGGCGCGGAGAGGCTTGCGAAGATGGCGCATGAGGAGACGGGGTTCGGAAAGTGGAGGGACAAAACGCTCAAGAACCTCTTTGCCGCACGAGACGTAACGGAAGCGATGCGCGGGCTGCGGACCGTCGGGATCCTCCGGGAGGACAAGGAGCGAAGACTGCTGGAGGTTGCCGTTCCCGTTGGGGTGATTGCCGGTTTGATCCCCTCCACCAATCCGACGTCGACCGCGATTTTCAAGACTCTGATCGCCGTCAAGGCGGGAAATGCAATCATCTTTTCCCCGCATCCCAACGCGAAGGGGTGTATTCAGGAGACGGTGAGAATCCTCTCGGAGGCGCTTTCCGCCGCAGGGGCGCCGGAGGGGCTTGTGAGCTGCATGACCGTCCTGGCCCGGGAGGGCACTTCGGAGCTGATGCGGCACAAGGATGTGGCTCTGATCCTGGCTACCGGCGGCTCGGAGATGGTTCACGCGGCCTACAGTTCCGGGACGCCGGCGATCGGGGTCGGTCCGGGCAACACCCCGGCGTTCATCGAGCGCACGGCGGATATCCCCGCAGCGGTTCGGCGAATCATCGAGAGCAAGATTTTCGATTACAGCACCATCTGTGCTTCGGAACAGTCGGTCGTTGTCGATGTCCCCGTGGAGCAGGCGGTTCGGGACGAATTTGTGCGTCAGGGTGGCCGTTTTCTGTCTCCGGACGAGTCCGGCCGGGTTGCTTCCGTCATCTTCAATGCGGCTGGCAAGATGAACGCGCGTTTGGTGGGGCGCAGTCCCCAAATGATTGGAGAGGTCGCCGGCGTGGAGGTCGGTCCCGAGGTCCGCGTGCTGCTTGCGGATCAGGCTGGGGTTGGGCGCAAATTCCCCTTTTCTCAGGAAAAACTTTGTCCTGTCTTGGCTTTTTATTCGGCGGATGGGTGGGAGAATGCCTGTGAGCGTTGCCTGGAGCTCCTGAACTACGAAGGGGCGGGGCATACCCTGGCCATCCACTCGCGGGACGAGCAGGTTGTGCGCGAGTTCGGGTTGAAAAAGCCTGTCTCGCGAGTCATCGTCAACGCGGGATCCTCCCTGGGCGGAGTCGGTGGTACAACGGGGCTGCTCCCCTCGCTTACCTTGGGGTGCGGTGCGGTGGGGCACAACGCGACCTCCGACAATGTCGGACCTCTCAATCTGCTGAATGTGCGGCGGGTTGCTTGGGGCCTGAGGGAGATAGGGGAGCTCTATCCGGCATCCCTCTCTCAAGAGGGCGGCAAGGTGAATGCTGCGGGAATGGACGCGTTGGTCAATCGCATCGTCGATGAGCTGGCTGTACGGCTGGGGCTGAACTGAGGGATGCATTCGTGCTTGTGGGGGCCCACGGGGCAATACCGCAAGAATAACGGAATTTTAAAAAATGGTGGAGATTGGGAGGCTGAACGATGAACAACAACATGCAGGCTTTGGGAATGATCGAGACGAAGGGGCTTGTGGGTTCGATCGAGGCGGCGGACGCGATGGTGAAGGC
>NZ_RQYL01000047.1 GCF_003860125.1 Fretibacterium sp. OH1220_COT-178
CCTGTCTCCTACGGGCATATCGATCCCTCCCTGCTCCTTCCCAATGGCCTCAATCCCTCTCGTCATAAAACCCTCTCTCGGCCCCGCAGAACCCGGGAAGGTCCCCCTCCATGCGGACGGTGCGCACCTTCATCCAACTCTTCACGATGCTCCAAGCGCGAGCTCCTTAGGAATATCCGCAATATTCACGGCCACACGGAACGCCTCCGTCATGAAGACATCCTTCTCCGCCCGCACCGATATCGCATCGATGGAATTGCCCAGCGTCGTCCCCGTCAGAAGATCGCTGTCCAGACTTTCCCCAAACTTATTGTGAAGCATTCCGAGATACAGCGTGGAAAGGCTCTTTTGAGACATCGCGTTGTCCTCCTATCGTGTCTTTTCATCCAAAAGCAACAGGCCCCAGAGACCTTCCGGCGCCGCCGCGACGATGCCATGAGAAGAGGGGGTCAGCCCGGAGAATTCCGGAGGAAGAAGCCACCTTCCCCTCTTATCGACGAGAAAGTAGTAGGGCAGGCCATTTTCCCTGCGCGTCACTCGGCTTCGCAGGACATAGCCTCCCTCGTCGCCCGTCAAAGGCTCCGCCAAAATCCAGGGGAACTCGAACGCGACCTCCCCTTTTTCGTCCAAAGCCTTCGTCATCCCATCCTCCTCCACGAAGACGAGGCCCCCTCCATAAAAAGGCGTCAAGAGGACGGGAGAACCTTTAGCATACCGGTCTTTAGCATACCGGGGTTCCACCACAAACCTGAGGGTCGCGTCCATAAAGCCGACTTTTCCCTCGACGGTCTCCACCTTGAGGAGACCGTCATTGTCTGGCAGGATGCTTTTATACTGCGGGGGCACAATAACCCGTTCCTTCCGGTCCATCACCCCCATCAGGCCCTCCGTCGTCTCAAACGCCACATAGTCATTAAAACAGGCTAAAAATCTATACTTTTCTCTGATAGGAATGACAGATTTGCCATTCCTATCGATCACGCCCCAACAGTCGCCGCTTTTGACGTCCGTCCAATTCCCCTCAAAAGGGGACGCGTAACTGTAAACGGCAGGGATCCGGATCTTGCCCGAAAGATCCAGAAAACCATACCTGCCCTGAGCGTCCCGAAACGACACCCGTATATCCTTCTTCGAGCCCAACAAAGGGTCCCTGACAAGACGGGTTCCCTTCTGAGGAGCGATGACCGGCCGGCCCTTAGGGTCGATAAGCCCCCAAACGTTCTCGCTGACCTCGACGTAGGCCATTCCGTTCCGAAACGGATCGGCTCCGAAATATTGAAAATCCACGACCACCCTGTCCGCACTGTCCACGTACCCCCACAGTCCATCTTTCTTCACCGGCCACAGGCCCTCCGAATAAGCAAATGCCCTTTCGTACTTGGGCTCGATCAGCCACTTGTAGGAAAACGTTTCTTCCTTTTCCTCCCAGGCCCACGACATGCCACACACACAGAAAAGCAATGCCGCCATCAATAAAACGGACATCCGAACCCCAAACATTCGCCTTTTCATTTCCAGTCTCCGCTCCTTTTTTCGCAACGTTTTCCCCCGCCCTCATTCCACCGGCAGGATTGCAGAAAAACAACCTTCACGCCGAGTCTTTGTCGGAATTTCCCGTTCCGTCCTCCGCCAGTTTCTCCGCGTATTCTCTATAAAGGCCGGAATAGTACGCCCCATCATAGCGATGTTCCCGAGACCCCGGAGGGACAGGCGTTTCGGAGAGCTTCAGATCGCAGACCCGCGTCCCCGCAAGACGGTCATGAACGCAGCGCCCCGATCCGAACAGCCCCGGGAGCACGTCGATCAGCAGGACCGCCACCGCAAGCTTCGCATAGATACCCATTTCCGAACGAGGTTCGGCATACCAGGAGATGAACAACAAGGTGACGAAGAACAAAAACGGGAGCTCCCTTAAGAACAGACGGCCGAAACCGACGGAGGCCGAAGGACAAGACCTGTCCTCAGGCGTAATACGGATTTGAGTCATTCTCTTGCCGAGGGTCTGCCCCGAACGGAACAACCCCCAGCTATTGCACAAAAGCCAGATGCACGAGACCATAAAAAAACCGGTGAGCAACAAGAACCCAACGTTGAGGACATGGGCATCGATCAGGAACACCCTTATCCTGAGAGAGCGCAGAAAGAGATTGAAGACAAATCTCGCAAACGGTTCCCGTACAGGACCTGTAAAACGATCAAAAATAAGAAACAGAATGATAAAATCCAGTGCTCGCGCGACCAATCGGATAACCAGCGATGCCGTCCCTGGCGATTCCGATTCTCTCTCCGGCTCCTCCCGTTTGGCTTCCGATACGTTCCCTCCCGTCGGTTCCAGTACCGTCTCGTCCATCGTATTGCCCCCTGTCCGGGTGAAAGTGGTATTTTTCGCTTCAATGCTCCGACTTCCGTTTTGGATGCTGTCCGTTGTGGCTCCCGCTCACGCTCCGCCCCAAAGACCGAAGTTTGCCGCCCTTGCAAAAGTGGTGAAAGTGGAATGGTCCATGATCGATTTTGAAATGAAATGAAAAGGAATGCCGACGAAAAAGTATCAAATATTCTTGACGCCGTCAATGGAGGGATAATAAAGATAAGTTTGTTTGAAAAAACATACGCGGGGACTTCCCTGTTTTCCCGTCTCAAGCGCACTTACGCAGCACGTCCTCCTCGTCCAGTACCGTGGAGTTCACGATCGTGTTGGTCGAGGGATCGGGAATCGCATCTCCGGACTTACGCCCTGCCGACATTCTCACGGTCTTTGCTATACTATGGACGGGCAGGGGCAGCCGAGGAAATGCGGATCGAGGTGGAACCATGGCTCGTGAGGAAAAGAGTAATGAACCAAGCTCCGGGGGAAAGTACGGCGCCGAACCCCGCCGTGACGATCTGCTCTGGAAGGATTTGCTGGCTCGGTTCTTCGTCCCCATGCTCCAATCTCTGCTCCCCGACCTGGCACGGGATATTGACGGGGAAAGAGAGGTCGTCTTCCTCGATAAGGAGTTACGCCGACTGGCCCGTTTCACCCGGCAGCCGGAGGGTGGGGAACCGGACGCGAACCGCTTCGTCGACCTCCTGGCGGATGTTCCGCTTCGCTCCGGGGAGAACGCTTGGATTCTGCTCCATGCGGAGGTACAGGGACGTGGCGGCAACGAGGACTTTCCCTTACGGATGCATCGTTATCGGGGACTGCTGGAGGGTCGGTATCGAAGGCCCGTGATCGCTTTAGCCCTCCTTATCGAACCCTTGTCAAAAGCTCAGTCCTCAGGGGCCTACCGCTGGGAGGGCTACGGAACCAGGGTGAGTTACGAGTTCCCGGTCTTCAGGATCTACGAGGGGGACGAGGAATCGCTTAAAGCAAGTGAGAATCCCTTCGACTGGGCGCACCTTGCAGGCCTTCGGGCCTGGAAGAGCCGGGGCAGTGAGGCGCGAAAGCTGGACTACCTCAAGGAGATGCTGGAACTTCTGGACGAGCGGGGATGGTCTCACGCGGACAAGGCGCAGCTTCTGGTGTTTATGGAGGGTGTGATTCACCTCACGGAGGACGAGAGCTCCCGGGAATACGAGGAATGGGAGAATAAGCTGGAACAGGCGAAGGAGGCGGGACGAATGTACGTCAGCATCATGGAACGAAAAGGGATAGAAAAAGGCATTCAGCTCGGCGAAGCAAGAGGCATTCAACTCGGCAGAACCGAGGGTATTCAGCTCGGCAGAACCGAGGGCATTCAGCTCGGCAGAACCGAAATAGCACGAAACCTGCTTCGGATGGGATTGGACTCGACCAGAATCGCCGAGGCTACTGGCCTGACTTTGGAGGAGGTCAATGATCTGAAAAACATGGAGCGAGCCTAGTTCGGCCGTTGCTGCGGAACGTCAGCCCATCGGGCGTCACCCCGTCGCCGAAGCGCAGGCCGTTCGCCTCGTCCGGCCTGCCGCCCGAGTAGTGCTTGCGGAACAGAAAATCCGCCTTGCTGTTCCAGAAGATGTACTCCCCCTCGACGTTCAGGCGCTCCTTGACATGGGTGACAATGTTGTCGATGATCCGGTTATAGAAGTCCTCCACGGTCGTATGCTCCCGGATGAACTCCCTGTACGGCTCCGCCATCTTCGCCCGCTTCTGCTCCACGGTGTATTGCGCATCGTGCGCCAGGATCTCGTTGACGTCGTTCAAGGAGGACGAGATTTCTTCCCTAAAGGGGGCGTCTTTATATTCTATCTTCCATTTTGCAAGCAAATCCCTATAGGCGATAAGCTCGGTCCTCACGAAGGAGAAGACGTCCTTTTCCTTGAAGTCCGGAAAGACGAGCTCCTTGATGGTAAGGTTCCGGGCCGCCGCGGCCTGGCTCTTCGGAAGGTCGACCTTCCCCTCCCTAATGGTATCCAAGACGACATCCTTCATCACTTCCTCATTCCAGTTCTTATAAAGGTCGTAGTCGTCATCCTTTGAATCGAACAGCGCCCTCTTTACAACCGCAACCACCCCATCCAGGAAGGCTGCAGACACGGACTTGACCTTCAAGGCCAAATCTCCGCAGAAAGACCAAAATGTCTTGTTGGAGGCCTTGGTGGCCAGATCAAAAGGCAGGGTGGATCGTGTGGGCCAAGGCTCGTCTCCTTTCCTGTGTATCGTGATGAACCTCTTCTGGCTCAGGTCCATGTTCTCGGGCATCAGGGCCTTGAAGTAAACCTCAAAAAACTTCTTCGTCACCTCATGATTCGACAATATCGACATGCTTCTCCCTCCCTTTGGCTAAAACTCCGTCCCGAAAGCTTTTCCCGTCTCTTCACTGTCCTATGGTCAGGGAATGCTCAGATAGCCGAATTTTCTTTCCTCATACCACGGGACCTTTTGCCTCACTCTCACCAACAACGTGCCGTTCACGACTTCTTTCACCCCTATAGGCTCAAGCCACGTCGGCAGAGGGTACAATTTACCCGTTCGGTCGATAAGGCTGTAGTTCTCGTGTTCATCCTCTACCACCATGTACCCCTCGCGGTACGCACCGCGGGGCGCCTCAGAGAACTGAAAGAGAACCTTCCCCGTCTCGTCGATCACCCCAAACGCGTCCTTGGTGGATTCGGGGTCGGAGAGAGCCACCGACGCCAGCCCCTCGGAGAACCGGTA
>NZ_RQYL01000048.1 GCF_003860125.1 Fretibacterium sp. OH1220_COT-178
GGATTGACTCCCTATGAATTTATCGTGAAAACTTGGGCTGAAGAACCTCAACGATTTCACCGCAATCCAAACCACTTCAACATGGGACTGTACATCTAAAGAGATGAAGCTCGGCAATAAGTACCTTGCGGAACATCCGTTGGAGCAGCCGCCCGAAGGAGAATTCTACACTGAACCATATGATGAGTACGAAAAACTGCGTGAACGGCTGATGGATTGCATCCCCGATTTTAAATTACGTCTGAAAGTCAATCCGCAGAATAACTGACTCGTGTTCTCCGCCGATGTGAATTCCGTATTTGATATTGCTTGGTACGTGTTGGCGAGAATGATGTCGGAAGATCTCGCGCCGGAGGATTTCGGCAAAGAGGACGAACGACCTGAAGGTATCATGATATGTTGCCATCACTGCGGACGGTTCTTTATACGGAACTCAAAACATCAGCAATACTGCGACCGCCCGGAATGCCAGAAAGCACGGAACGCAAAAAAAAAACAGCGTGATTACCGCCGCAGGAAAGCCATAGAAAAGGCTCAGGCGGAAAAGAATAATAATGGAGGTAGTGATAATGCCTAACCTATCACAGATAAAACGCCAGCGGATGCTTGATTTCTTGGAAACGCTTCGCAAAGAACATACGGATGATGAATCCATCCGGGCGTTTACGGAAATTGAGAACCATCTGCGTGATAAAAAATATGGACTTGTTTGGGAGGAGCATTCAGAACGAGTGGATGAGATGCTCGAAGAAAACATCCCTATTTTCACGGAAGATGCTGATAAGAAAATAACCGCAGCCGCAGACGGAGTCTATAACTTTATCCTTGAGGGCGATAATCTGCAAAGCCTCTATTTGCTTGAAAAAACGCATAAGGGGCTTATTGACGTTATATATATCGATCCCCCATACAACAGAGGAAAGGATGATTTTGTTTACGATGATGATTTTATAGACCGCAACGATACATTTCGACACAGCAAATGGATTTCTTTTATGACAAAGCGTCTTGCTATTGCCAGAGAATTGCTATCCGAAAAGGGACTAATATTCATTTCCATCGATGACAACGAGGTTGCATCTCTGAAAATGATAATGGATGAAATTTTCGGTGAGAACCTGTTCATCAATATGTTTGTGTGGCAGCGCAATTCAAGTGGCAAGACGGAAAAGGATAAGTTTACTATTAATACAGAATATCTGTTGCTTTATGCCCGCAGTGATAAATTCGTCCTTAATTCCGTTTATAAGCCGTTAGCGGATTCATCCGTAAAAATGTATAACAAGGATGATAAGGATGGTCGCGGCAAATATGCAACTGTAAGTTTGCAGAAGCCAAGAGACCCCGGTCCAGAGACAACATACGATTATGTAGATAATACAGGAAAGGTATGGCCTTGCCCACCTAAAGGCTGGAGAATGACTTACGCAAAAATCAAGGCATTGGAAGACGATGGACGTCTTGTCCTTACCGGAAAAAGCCTGCGTGTGAAGGATTACTGGAATGAGCGTGAAAGCGAAGGCAAGAGGATAGATACCCTATGGAACGATTTGCCCGAAAACAATGTGGGAAGTGCCGAATTAGAAAAAGCTATCGGGCTGCAAGATGTTTTCAATAATCCGAAGCCTGTGGACTTAATTCGCAGATGCATAGAAATCGGTGGCAAGAATATTACTGTTCTTGATTTCTTTGCGGGCAGCGGTACTACGGCGCAAGCGGTTCTCGCATCCAATGCCAAAGACGGCGGCAATAGGACTTTCATTATCTGCACAAACAATGAAGTGTCCGAGAAAAAGCAGATTGCGCATTTTGTGGAAAAAGGCCACATAGAAGCTCCACCGCGCAAAGGAACAAAAAAAGAGCCGGAGTGGAAAGAAAAATGGGCAGCATTTAAGGCAACACAAGAATATGCCGATGCAATCGCTACAGAAGAATACCAGTCGCTCGGTATTTGCCATAGCGTGACATACCCTCGCGTCAGCACTGTTATAACAGGTATACGCACTGATGGTTCACAATATTCAGACGAATTACCTGCAAACCTGAAATATTTCAAATGCGACTGGACGCCGCGTAAGCCGGAGGAATATCTGCTCAGCAACGCTCTGTGTCTGCATATCCGGGAAATGATAGAGCTGCAGAACGGCACCGAGGTGGATAACAGAAAGAATGTCCTGCTTCTCAACAAAGCGGATTTCCGCAAATATGTGATGGACGAGGCGGTATATGCGCAGATTGAGAATATCTGGGTAAATCAGAACATCTTTTTTAATTCTGCAGAGATGGAAAAGCTGAATGCTCTCGGCTTCAAATACATACCGAGGGAATTCTTCGGACAGGAATTAAGGGAGGTGGCAGAATAATGTTTACGGCGAAGCTATTTGATTTTCAAACAAAACATGAGGAAAGTCTGCTGGCGAAGTGTGCAGACCATGAGGAACTCGTACTTTCCGCTCCCACCGGCGCGGGAAAAACGGTTTTCGTTTCAAAATTCATAGATGATTATCTTGACGAAAACCCGAATACGGTCTTTTTGTGGTTGTGCCCCGGAGCAGGCGGTCTTGAAAAGCAGTCGCAGGACAGCTTTAGAGAAGTGACTTCCGGCATCCCGGACGGCGATGTGTACGCGTTCATCAATGAGAGCGATCCCAGAGGCAAGGTGTTCTTTATCAACTGGGATAAAATCAACCGCACATCGAATGTGGTTCTCCGCGAGGGCGAACACCGTGACTTGATGGGCAAGGTACTGTTCTGCCATACCAACGGCATTGATATCTTCATGCTGATAGACGAGGAACACAAATATCAGGCTACTGCCAATGAGTACATCAGCAATATCCAGCCTGTTCACGTTCTCCGCATATCCGCTACTCCCGTCAGCAAGGGAGACCATACGGAAATCATCCCGGATGATGAGGTTATCGGAGCAGGACTGATTGCGGCAGGAATATCCATCAACGAAGGCGTGTCCGCAGCTATCGAAGAAAACAACAGCCTTGACGATGACCTGCTCCTGCTCGATTTGGCGGATAAAAAACGCAAAGAGATTGAAGCGGAATACACACGGCGCGGACTGCGGATAAAACCGCTCGTGCTGATACAGTTCCCGAACGGCTATGATGAATGGATTGAGCGGGTAAAAAGAGCCTTGGATGACTTGGGCTATTCTGCAAATTCCGGTCTTGTAACATCATGGTTTAGCGGAGAACATCCTGACAACCCGGAAGGAATCAAAAAGCTGGACGGGCAGTACGCATTCCTATTGTTCAAACAGGCTATCGCAACAGGCTGGGACTGCCCTCGCGCAAAAATTCTCGTAAAGCTGCGTGAAGGCGGCACAGAACGGTTCAACATTCAGACCGTGGGACGCGTTCGCCGTATGCCGGAGCGTAAACACTACGACTGTTCGCTTATCGACAACTGTTACGTCTATACGCTCGACAGCGAATATGCCGAGGGATTAACAAACAGCATCGGAGATTCATTCTACACCTATTTGTACAAGAGAAAATTCAATGCTCCGAATATTATGCTTAAAAGGGAGTCGTTGAACGGCAGCGACCGCTACGCCGTGAACCCGGAGGCAGTTGTCAAGGTAGTCCGTAAACAGATGCTTAAGGAATGCGACCTTGACCGTGACGGCAAACTGGACAGGCATGAAATGGAAGTCAGCAAGGGTTATGTGTTCGGCACTAAGCTGAAAACCGAGGCTATCGAGGGCGTGGCGAGAACTACACACGATATCCGCTCTTTGAACCGCATATTCGGCGGCGAGCATCAAATCAGCAATCACGATGACGGCTTTATCATTCGTGACGCAAAACGCCGTATCGCACGGGCTATGGGCATTGACGAGAATATTTCCAACAATGCGCTCCGTGTGCTGTTCGGTCCTCTTGATATGCAGATGTCAATGTTTTCGGAGGAAGAGATTGCTTTTGAGCGGAAACATAAGCTGATTGACGGTCTGAGTCTCCGTGAATATAACGCTTTCCTCGTTAATAACAGGGAACGGCTCGTTGAGGTGTTCAGCGGCGTCAGCGCAGACAGAATCGCAGAAATCGAAGAGACCGATATTATTACTGCAGATTGGGCTATTCCGAGAGAACAGTATTATAAACAACATAAACGCATCGCAAGCACGAAAGTCATGGGTAAAAATCCGTTTGTGGATTACGGCAACAATATTCTCATCCAGCCGAACCGCACTTTTACGGAAATATCCTTTGAGGACTGGTGTGAGCATTATGATCCCGTGGAATGGTGCTATAAAAACGGCGATAAAGGCGATGAGTATTTCAGCATCGTATACCGTATGGCGTTCAGGCGCAGCAACTTCTACCCGGATTACATCATTCAGCTGAAAAACGGCGATGTGTGGATTATCGAGGCGAAGGGCGGTATGACAGCTGACGGCAGCTCCAATAACATCGATAAGTACGCTCCGCGCAAATTTGACGCTCTGAAGGAATATGCGTCCCGACGCCCGGATATCAAGTGGGGCTTCGTCCGTGCGGTCGGCACACAGATTTACCTATCCAACACAGTATGGTCGGAGGACGTTACCAATCGCAATGTCTGGAAACCGATAGAAGTGTTCATCTAAATACCAATCCTGAAATTTCAACCATCGTGCTAAAAGCCACATTGGGGATTCTCTTTTTCCTCAATGTGGCTATTTTTCTGCCTTTTTACGGGAAGGAGGTGATGCTTCATGATGAACGAAAAATCTCGGAAAGGAGGCTCATGTGTCATGGTTATAGTGATTCTCATGAAAACGGAGGCAACGTAATGGCTAGATGTACAGTCCCATGTTGAAGTGGTTTGGATTGCGGTGAAATCGTTGAGGTTCTTCAGCCCAAGTTTTCACGATAAATTCATAGGGAGTCAATCC
>NZ_RQYL01000049.1 GCF_003860125.1 Fretibacterium sp. OH1220_COT-178
TGCCGGTTCCCCTGGTGCGGGTCCAGGCTAAGGAACGTCCCCGTCCTCGGGTCCATGTAGCGCGCACGAAGCTGGTACAGCTCCGTCGTCCGGTCGAACCGTTCCCCGGCGTATTGGTAGTCGTTCTCCGTCACGCCCGTGCGCGACGTCGTCTCGCCCCACGCGTCGTACGTCCACGTGTCCGTCACCTGCGCCGACTCGTTCGCCAGCACCGCCTTCGTCCGGTTTCCGTTCGCGTCGTAGTCGTAGGCCGTGACGTTCCCCCTGGGGTCCTTCACCTGCGCCAGCTGGGACCTGTCATTGTACGTGAACTCCGTTCGGTTGCCAAGGGCGTCCGTTACCCGAGTCATCTGACCTGCGCCGTCGAGGTAAGTAAACCGTAGCCCGTACAGACGCTCTAAAATGGTATACGGTTACATATGCCGCCGTTTGTTGCCATGGAGTCCCAAACGCTATTTTTTTGTGGTTCCTCGCTTTTTTAAGTGGGTAAGTCAATCTGTAGCTTACCAGCGATGAGGTAAATCATCGAGATGAAGTTCTCCTTGCTCCTATAGCCCCTGGCCCTCGCCTTACAGGCCTGGATCAAGCTGTTGATCCCCTCAAGAATGCCGTTGTTGATATGGGACTCAAACCACTGAAGAACTCCGTCCCAATGATGCCTGATCGTGCGGGCTGCCCCAGCCATCGCGCTCAGCCGACTGTGCGTCGCCCAGAAATACCATTTCTTCAGTAACTGCTCCCCTTCTTCTCGAAGGCGAAATCTCTTGAAAATCTCCTGGAAACTCAGCTTCATCTGATAGGCTCGCGCGGTCTTCCGATTATGCTTCCTCAGGCTCAGTTCCCCTAGTCGCTCTTTTTGCTTCTCCGTCAGGCTTTGAGGGTTTTTCAGCCAAAGATAACGTGTGTGCGCCAGGCTCGGGTCCTCCTTGCGTTCCTCGCGACGGACGCTGTCCACCGCTTCGTTCACTGCCTTCATGACATGAAATTTGTCGAACGTCAGCTTCGCTCCGGGGAAGTGTTCCCGCGCCCCTTTGATGAAGGCTGGAGACATGTCGCAACACATCCGCTCGATGTTTTCACCTCGGCCGCCGTGTTCCTCGAGAAATGTCTTGAATCGACCCAAAGTACTCGAGTCCTTGCCCTCTGTGACGAAGATAACCTTCGACGTATCCAGGTCCACGAAGACAGAGACATAATCGTGCCCTCGCTTGCTGGAGGTCTCGTCGAATCCGACACTGCGGACCCGCGACAGCTCCATCCGCTCGAGGGCCTGTTCCGTGTAATGCCTGACCACACGCCAGAGGCGTGTGTCGTGCATGTTCAGCTCCTTCGCCAGGGCCTTGATGGGCATGGCTGGAGCCAGGGACAGGACCAACGCCTCGAAAAGCAAAGTGAACCCGCTGCCCTCTCGCGCCCAAGGGACAGGAATCAGGTGGACGCCACAAGCGTCGCAGTGGACCCTTGGGACCCTGGCCGTGAGATAGGCCTCATACTGAAAAAAATTGAGATGCCGCCAGGTTTTTGTAGCTGTATCGTGAACTTTTCGACCCTCTGCCCCGCATTCGGGACAGGTGAATTTAGAGCCTTTTTGAAAGTCCAAGTGGATATCAAGCCTCTTAGCTGCAGGGTCCAACTCCAGAGATTTGACAAACCACGGCGATGATAGACCAAGCGCTATTTGAAACAGTTCGATGTCCTTCATAATGGTCCAAAGATATCATAACGGTAGCTTTTTATAATCCAACCACTCCTTATAGCGAGGAGCCTTTTTTGTCAAGTTACCGGAACTCAAGATTGATCATTCGTGTGTCGTTTGCTTTACTGGCTCGCTTTTTCCAGGCGTTTGAGCGTATCCGTCCCTTTTAGTCTCTCGTTCATCTGCGCGTGATCAATGGCCCGATTGCCTTTATTGTCTTTCAGACCAACATCTGCACCGGCATCAAGCAACGTCTCGACGATACTGGGAGAATTCCACCTTGCGGCCAGCATCAACGCCGTCATGCCGTCCTCGTCCTTCGCGTTCATGTCTGCCCCGATATCGAGCAATGTGCTGACGACGTCAACGCTGGGGGCATCCCCCCATGCAACGTGCATCAGTGCCGTCATACCGTCCTTGTCCCTCGCGTTCACGTCCGCACCGGCTTCAAGCAGTGCGTTGACGACTTCGGAGTCGGGGCTATTGCTAACAGTGTGCATCAGCGCCGTCATACCGTCCTCGTCCTTCACGTTCACGTCCGCACCAGCATCAAGCAGTACATTGACGATATCGACGCTAGAGGCATCTCGCCACGCAGTGTACATTAACGACGTCATACCGTATACGTTTTTTTCGTTCACGTCCAAGCCGGTCGCAAGCAACTCGCTGAGGAGATTTAAGCTGGAGTTGTCCTGCCATACGGCGCGCATCAGCGCTGTCATGCACTCCACAGCCTTTTTAGGGTCCTGGTAGGCCTTATTAGTAGTGATCTGAGGGGTTCCTTCATAGGAATCCAAGTACTTTTTGATCGAGAGTGTCTTTCGAGCATTGTTCCTTATACACGATGTGTTTTCAATGTCAGACACATTTCCCAATGACTCTAACATATCTGCGGCAACAAACATATTCTTCGACAAAGCAAGGAAGCGGAGAGGGTCATTCCTCTCATAGGCCGATTGAATCATCACGGGATCGTTTGTTATCTCAAGACACCTCAACTCAATCAGTTTTTCAACATCCGGGCGATGTTTCTTGGAATAGAAATAAAACAGTATTTGCTCCTTTTCAGGATCATCTGGTTTAAGCGAACTCAGTTGCTCCAATAACGCATCGTAATAATACTCGCAAAGGAAGCCAGCAAAATCCTCTGAAGAATATTTGGTCTCGTCATCAAAATCCGAAGGATAATATTCGCTTTGCCCATAGTATCGTTTTGCTAATGTAAACAGCGCTTCTTCTGCATATGGGATCAGTTTTTTCAATTTTTCATCGTCAAGGCGCTTATGTGCCAAGGAAACCAATGCAATTTTATTTCTTAAAAGATAGTCAAATACGTTGCGAGTTAAAGATTTTTCCGATAAATAATCAAGCAGATTATTCCAAAAGGATTCTCTTTCCTTTTGTTTATGTAACTTAGATGCAACATTCAAGAGCAGCTTCTCGTCAACGATATCTGGCGTTATACCACAAGCGGAGAGGTCGCAGTTGTTTTCATAAACCCATTGATCGTCGCTGACAATTTGCTTTAAGTACTCCGCTAATTTCATCTCTACCACCTTATATCTCCGGCTCCGGCTAATAAACAAAATGTGGTCCACCAAGGCATTTTCCTCCTGGCAGACCACCCTAAAATGATGTTTTTATTGACCCGCGATAAATTTTAGAAGATCATCCAAGTGTTTTTTTACAACTTTTCTTTGCTGAGCTGTTAAATTGTACCCTTTTAAAGGATTTCCACTTATGTCTATTTTTGACATACGCCCCTTACCGTACACATGAAAATGTAGAGGATCGTGATCTCCCGGGTAGTATTCAATCTTAACATCGTTTTCTTTTACTACACACCTATTATGCACCAACACGCCACTTCCGACGAAGTAGGAGTGGAAATCCTCGACCTCGAGGTTGTACACGGGGATGGGCTTGTCCAGCTTCTCCAGCCTCAGGCCCGTTACAATCCCCGCGTCGCCGGAGATGGCATGGATGCTGTCTCCAACCGAGAGGTCGCCCGCAGCAACCCAGCCCTTGCCCACGACATAGAACGGATGGCTGGTCGTCGCGTCGACGACACCCCGGCTCGTCTCGATATGCAGAAGCTCGTCGTTCTCCCGCACGAAGACCTCTTTGACTGCCTTCAGCGCCCTCTCGCCGGTCTCGATGTTGTACGACCACACACGGTCTCCGGCCCGGATTTCATCGATGCGCTTGAAGCCCGTCTCCGTCGCCACCGGCGTGTCCCCGTCGAAGCAGCTCGAGAACAGCGTGATGATGTCCAGCGCGATATTCAGACCGGCCTCCAGCATCCCCGCAACGTCGTTCTTCTCCTTGGCCTTCAGGAACGCCTCGGCGTTCCCCTTCACTCCGTACGCCGCAAGCGCCTTCGTCAGGATCTGCATCGCAAGATGCGACTCGCAGACGCCCATCAGACTCATGAACGACACCATGCCGTTCGACAGCGCGTGCAGAAATTCCT
>NZ_RQYL01000050.1 GCF_003860125.1 Fretibacterium sp. OH1220_COT-178
GAAGAAGGGCAAAAACTACATGTGCAGCCAGCTCTTGAAGCCCTCCCCTACGACCTCCGACACGTCGGAGAGGATGACGAACGCCGTCGGGTCCACCGTCACCTTGCCCATTTTATCAGGCCGATTTCAGATTTTTCGGCATCGGAAACGCCCACTCAACAAGGCCGACATTACAATCATGGTCACGGACACAAACCTTTTCCTCATCCCTCTACACTCTTTCCTTCACATTGAAAATGTGATACTTTTCCCGCTCAGACAATATGAGGTGCCATGTCAACGTTAATGTCGCGGATCGGTGGATTTCTCCACCCACCCGATCGCCGGTCGCACCAGGCGAGGACGCAGGCAATGAGCGGGACGGTCTCTTGAAAGATCACCAGAGTGGTGCGGATATCTATCTGCATGGAATTCGGGTTGAGGGAGGCAACGTATCCCCACAGGGCCCACAGCGCGCCCGCGGCGCTCGCGGTCAACACGAGGGGCGCCCAGCGTCTTCGATACAGCGCCAGGTATCCACCCACGATGAGCAAAGCAGGGAATACCCGCATGCCCCACCACGATGGAGAGAGCAGCCAGAAACGGAGCTCCACCTTGGGGATCCACAGGAGGATGCTGGTGGCTATGCTGAGCAGGAGGGACGCACCTGCGGCCGCGCTTGCGGCCAGGGCCGAGCGGCGATCCCTCCTCGGGAGGAGGAACAGGCAGAGCATGACGAGCAAGGCATTGAGGAACGGCAGGGTCGCCCCCAGGCTCAAGGAACCCGGATTCTGTCGGAAATCGGCCCACGTCATGACCCAAGAGATGCAGTCCGCCAACGGATAGAGGAAGGCTATGGCGTAGGCACTCCACGCAAGGGAGGACTCCTCCGCCCCGGCAGCTCGGGACCGTTCGTCCAGGCGGCGGCCCGTATGGAGGACGGCCAGGAACAGCACCATCAGGAGCACGTTTGCCAAGACGTGCAAGATGTATAACGCTCCCAGGCCGATTGCTACCATCATGGATTCGCCCATGATTGCACGGAGCACTGCCGTGGCCGTGTATGCCGCATACATGAAGGCCTCGTAGTAGGCATAAGCCACGAGGACCCTCGGCGAGGCGAACGGGGCCAGGCTGTAGAGGTATGCGGCGCAGGGCAGAAGACAGGCGAGCAGGTGAGTGCCCGTCCTGCCGATGCTGTCGTATGCCGTCATCCTCAGGAGTACGCTCAGGAGAGTGCCCGTGCCGAAGAACTCGTTGAGGCAGACGAGGATCGTGCTCGCCAGGAGCAGCCGCCGGAGCCTCCTTTGGAGCGTCGACGCCCCCGGGAGGCCGCCGACCGCCTCGGACGCGAGCTCGCCGGATCCAAGCTCATCGAACCGCACCGGCCTCGAAGAACGTGCATCCAGGTACGCAAACAGGAACGCGGCGACGGCGGAAGCGTAGCCCATGGCCACAAAAGCCTCGAACACCGTCATAGTTGAGAACCGCAGTTCTCCATACTGCGGGGAATACGTCAGGAAATATCGCAGAAAAGGGATATCGGCAAGCTGGTACAGAGCGCCCGCCGCACCGATGCAGAGCAGCGGCCAAGCGCGTCGGTTCCGGCGCAGCGCCAGGTAGCCGCCCGTGAGGAGGGGAAGCCACAGGCACCGATAGCCCCACCAATGCCCCGAGGTCAGCAGGCGGAGCATCCTTCGCAGGGACTCCGGGTCCTCGTTGGCGAAGTAGAACGAGTAGAGGTAGAGCCCTTGATTCAAAAGCTCATAGACGCCAACTCCAATGCTCAGGGCCAGAGCCGCACGACGGTCTCGCCGGATGTGCAGGAGAAAGGCAACCGCGGCGGCTACCGCCAGGACGGACAGCGGCCAGAGGCCTTGTTCCCCGCCCTGGAACCACAAGGCAATTCTCACAAAGGTGTCCCCCAATGTGCAGCCAAACGAGAGTATCCACGCCCAGAGCGCAAATCGGCTGATGGAATACCTGTTTTCCGGCGCATTCCACGCTTCGTTCATCTTTGTCACTCCTTTAGTCGCCGATATTTGGGATCATGCCCTGCGTATCCCTCTCCCAGCAGGATACGCCATAATCGAGTTTAGCATGTTCGAGCCATGAAAAGAACCTTCTGCACAGAACGGCGTCTCGGGAACGGGCCTTTTGCAGCCGGATTACCGCGGTGCTCGGGAAATCGAACCGGCGTTGACTTTCTCAAAAAGAAACATTAGCCTCATAAATGTTGTACTTAGCAAACACGAAGGGGCTTCCTCTTTGGGCGCCCAAGGCAAAGGAGGTTGGTTCAGATATGGTCGATCAAAATATGGATGAGAACAGGAAAACGCAGGGTGAGCTCGATTTCAGGAGCCCCATCTCGGAGACGGCGCTCCTGACGCTGTACTTCAAGGCGCAGGAGACCCGAGGCCCCGACCGTATCATCGAGGACCCCAAGGTGGTCGAGATCTTGGAGAAAATCGGCGTGGACATGTCCCGATTCCGGGGCAAGAGGATGTCGCAGGTGGGGACGGTCATCCGCACGCGCCGCTTCGACCGCCAGACGCGGCGCATCCTTGCGGAATGGGACAAGCCTGTGGTCGTGTACCTAGCCTGCGGGCTGGACGACTATTTCCTGCGGACGGACTCGGGCAAGGGCGTCCAGGTGGACCTGGACCTTCCGGACATCATGGCCGTGAGGGAGCGTTTCCTTCCGGGCTCGGAGCGCAACCCGCAGAATGGGCGGCGAGGGCCTCCTTCACCGCGCATACGTCTAACAGCCCGCCGACGCCCAGCAGATTGTGTCCGCAGCCGTACCCCGGGGCCTTCGGCGCCGCGGCCTCGATGCTGGCGCTCGCGGTCTGGGACATCCCGGCCAGGGCGTCGTACTCGCCCAGAATGCCGATGGTCGGCCCGCCGTTTCCCCACTCTGTCATGAAGGCGGTCGACATATCACCCTTCTGGTGTCGTTGTTCTGAGATAATGTAGCTGCGCTAAACCTTCGGTCCACCCTATAAGTAGTCAGAGAAAAAGTCACCCCCCTCCCCCCGCGGCAGGCAGGTCTTTTGGTAATGTTCGGATATGGAGCAGGAGCGAGTGGCATTGTCACAAAAAGAGATCAAGCGCATCAAGGTCATGGAGCTGTTAGTCAATGGGAGGATGACCAATCAGGAAGCAGCGGAGTCCCTGGGCCTCTGTCGGAGGCAGAACGTTTGTGGAACACCATGCAGGACAGACTGCCCGGTAAGCTGAGACTCCTTGGCCTCACAGATATTGACGGTGTCAACAATTTCCTGCCCAAGCTCATCGCAAAACACAACGAGAAGTTTACGGTTCTGCCCGCAGAACAGGAAAGCGCCTACGTTGAGCCTGCGGAAAAGGTCGATGTGGATTTCCTTTTCGCTCACCGAGAGATGCGTAAGACGGATTGTGGCGGAAGCATTTCTTACAAAGGACGAACCTATGCCCCCGGCTCCCCCTCCCCTGAGAAAGCCTCTATGGCTCGTTCTGATGTGGAGATCAGGGAAACTCTCTCAGGAAAGACATGGGCAGTTTACAAGGGCCGGCGTATCGAGCCGAAGGAGGTGGAGAAGGCGGAGCGTGCCGCTCCGAGCAATGCGACAAAAGAAATAAGGGCAAGCCTCTGAAAGCTTACAAGCCCGCCCCGGCCCCCCCGGAAGCGATCTTTCAGGAAAAACAGTCACTCTACCCCTGCGCAGAGTGACTCGAGGGTGACCTTTTCTCTGAACACTTAGGGGGGACTTTTTCTCTGGCTGTTGACAGGGAAAGTTCGTCGGAGAGAAGGGCAAGGGCGAGTGGGTGCGCAGCAAGCCCTATGCGCTCTGTTACGACTATTACAAACTTCAGGAAAAACTGCCC
>NZ_RQYL01000051.1 GCF_003860125.1 Fretibacterium sp. OH1220_COT-178
CGAAACAAACAGACCTTCATCGATATGATTTACCTCGTCGCAGGACATTTGAATTTGACTGAATAGTTCCTTACCCACACAGAATAACGAGGAACCACCTTCATCGTAATAATTCATGCCAATGATCCCGCCGATCGTTCCTCCTCCTACGAGGATATCCCCGCTAAAAACGCAGTTCTTGATAAGGTGGACATAATCGCCCTTCACAATACCGCCGATGTTTACGGGGCAATCCTCGGAAATGGTCCACTCGGCCAGACAGTTTTCCAAAGAAAGCGCAGCCCCCGCAATGCCCCCAATATTTATAGCGTCCTCATTTGCTTCAATTTCAGAAAAAAAGACGGAAAACCGTGCCCGGCAGTCTTTAATGAAAGAGCCCTCAGCGATGATCCCCCCCATTTTCCCTCCTTCATAAGAAAGGGAACTTCTTTTTAAGTGAAACTCTCCTTCGAAAGCACAATTCCGTATCAATTCGTCTCCGTCTGAGTGTGCTCTGGAAGCGATTCCAGCTACCATCACCTGACTTTCACCATTCCTCACCTCCAGCCGCGCCCGAACCTCGCAATCGGACATCACACCCTCTATTCCGGCATGATAGTCTCCGACAAGGCCTCCAAGAAAAATTGCACGTCCTTCAGTGAAATCTACAAGAACGGATCCCGTGAAGGAGCTGTCACGAATTGTCCCCAAACAACGGTTGGCGAGCGGACCCAGGACTTTCTCGTACTCTCCGCCGTCTCCCGAAAACACGACATCTCCGGATAGATGTACGCCGAGGACCGTGCCGAGTTTCTCTTCTCCGATGCTCCCTATCACGTTAAAAAGGGAGGTATTCAACTGGATCAGGTGTCCCCCTCCATCAAAGGAGCCCAGGAACGGCTTCTCTCCCGTCCCGATAGGGGTCCATTCTTTTCCCTCGAGGTTCAGGTCTTTATCCAGCCGCACCGTTTTACCCTCAAAGGGATTGCCGTCGTTCACCAGCTTCGCCAGCCCGGCCAGCTGCACCTCCGTGGAGATGACGAACCGGCTCTGGCCTTCCTTGTACCAGCTCACATCGGCCTCGTCCAGCCAGCTCGCCGCGTTTGCGGCCGATGCGAGGAAGATGAGGAGCGCCAGGGAAAAGGCGGCACAGAGGCCTCTTGCTTTCATCGTTTGCATTGTTTGTCACCTTCCTTACTTTATTTGCCTCCCCTGAAAGGGGAGGTGCCGAACGCAGCAAGGCGGAGGAGTTGTCCTTGAGGCTCGACAACACCCCCCAGCTTCGCTATCGCTCAGCAGCCCCCCTTACAAGGGGGGCCAATGCCCCCTGCCTCCCCTGAAAGGGGAGGTGTCGCCGAAGGCGACGGAGGGGTTAACCCCTTCGCCGCCCAACCGCAGGAACAACCGCCAGCAACAGCAGCCAGCCCCACAAAAAGCCCGCGTCACAACCGCCACCGCCTCCACCGGATCCGCCCCTGGGCTTCTCCGGACCGGGGGTCGGCCCCGGCTCCGGAGCGGGCGTTCCCGACGACCCGACCGTGAGGATCGCCGCCGGGTCCACGACCTTGCCGTCCGCCGAACCGTCCAGGTCGTACTTTCCGCCGTCCTCGATAAACAGCACCAGGACGTAACGGACATACGGCTTCAGATCCTCCGCGACATTGCCCTCGGCATCCAGCACCGTGAAGCGCCCGTCGGCGAAGTCCACGGGACTGGCCGCCCACTTCAGCAACGCGCCCTTGTTCGGCCCCATGATCTTGAGCAGCTTCACGTCCGCGCCCTTCTTGCCCTTCGGATCGGTGACCGTCAGATCGACGCCCGCAGCTGCGACGCCGCCGGCACTGCCCAGCCGAGCCGTGAACACCGGGAGGAGCTTGACGCTCTCAAGCGCTTCGGCCGTCGGCAGTACCTTCTTCCCCACCTCCCGGGCTACCTTGGGTGCGACCTTCACGATACCGGTGCTGGGGTCCACATTCAGGTCGCCCGCAGTCAAACCGGACCGGGAAAGCGACTCCGCAGCCTTTTCCAGGGCCTCCGTCTGATTGGACGCCGTGAAGAACTCCGGCTTCACGGCCGTGACGCCCTTAGGAGCTCCATCCGGAAGATCGGGCAAAATGCCGGTCTCCGGCCGATCGGGGTGAGGCACGGGTGAGGGACTCGGCGACGGGCTTGGGCTTGGAGATGGGTCTGGGCTTGGCGATGGAGACGGCGGGTTCACCGGGCCGGTCGGAAGGGAGATCGCCGTGTAGGCCGAGATATTGCCGCCCAGCGCATTGGCGTCGAACTCCCTCCAGTTCGTACCGTCGTAGCGCCACAGGCTGTAGCCCACGCCCGCCCACAGGTAGTTCCGCTCCGGGTCGTAGACCAGGCCCATACGGTACCCGTACTTACCCTTGAAATCCCGAAGCAGCCTGCCCAGATCGCCGGCGGCCAGGCGCTCCGCCGTCGTCTCGTAGACGCGGATGCTGTAGCCCGGCTTGTACTCCTCCTCGGAAACCCATTGCGTGGCCTGCACATAGATCTTCCCCCACGCCGACGCGACCGCCCCAAACATGTGGCTGAAGGTGGGATCCTTTTCCTTCATCCTCCTTGCCGTCACGGGCGCGGAGATCTCCATCGTGTCAAGATTCACGATCTCCACGCAGGACTCCGGGTTGTACGTGTTCCCGAAGGGCTGTACCCCACCCAGCGTGGCGATGTAGAGCAGATTGCCCTGCCGGATATAGGCGCCCGGCGTGAAGCCGTCCAGGTTCTTGCCCAACATCGGTTTTCTGGCCAGAACGTTCAGGTCCCTGTCCAGCTTCACCAGCTGGTTGGGCGCGTAGCCGCCCGAGGCGATGTTCCAGACGTCGCGCCCCTCCGTGAAGATCGCGTAAAGCGCATCTCCATAGGGCACCAGCCCCTCCCCGTGGGCGTCGTGCCCCGCGGCCGAGGGGACATAGCGGTACGTCTTGTCCTCCTGGTACCGGTCTCCCCGGGTCGCCACGCGATTGACCGTAGGGATGTCGTAGGCCGTGCCGTAGAGACTGCCCCCCGACGTCACCAGAACCCGGGTGTTGTGCAGCGAGGTCCCCGCCTCCAGGGGACGGTTCCAGGTCTGGGGAACACTCCAGTTTGCCTTGGGGCCGGGGTCGTGAATGTTGATGACGTCCGTGCCGTTCAGAGTGTAGAGGGTTATCGCAACACGGAAATTGCCGTCCGCGTTGACGAACGGGTAGATGCCCTGTCCTTGGTTGCCCCCCATGTTGCTGACCAGGGGATGGATGGGATTGCCGTCTCCCAGTACGATCCCCAGCGCCGTGTTGGCATAGCTGTTGTCCTGCCGCGTGAAGAGGAGCTCCGCCCCCGCCGGGGCGGACAGGAACAGCAGCAACGCCAAAAACACCGATACAACCGAATAAACACGCTTTCTCACATTTCTCACCTTCCTGTTCTTTTCGGTTTGTGACACCAATAAACTCATTTGAGATTGTCCCGTATTCCTGCTACCCCCCAGCCCCTGCGGGGCAGAGCCCTTTTCAAGGGGGTCTGAAAAACGCGCATCTTCTTTTGCCTCCCCTGAAAGGGGAGGTGGCCCGAAGGGCCGGAGGGGTTGTCCTTGAGGCTCGACAACACCCCCCAGCTTCGCTACCGCTCAGCAGCCCCCCTTACAGGGGGGCCAAAAGCCTCCCCTGAAAGGGGAGGTGGCCCGAAGGGCCGGAGGGGTGTTGTCTGCGCCTGACAATCGCGAAATCCGTATCGCGATTGTCAGATAGCGACCGACACAGCATCCGCGGCCTGACGGCCGCGGAGAGCTGGTCGTCTGCTAGAACCTCCAGATCAGCGA
>NZ_RQYL01000052.1 GCF_003860125.1 Fretibacterium sp. OH1220_COT-178
GTTGCGGGCGGCGTAACTTCAGGGCCCGTCAGGGCTGCCGGTATGGGGCCCTTACAGGGCCGGTGCAAACCACCGGCTCAGCCGGTGGTTCTGATTCTTCAACGCATTTTCCTTCCCCGTCTCCAGGAGGGCTCCTTGACAGTTGCGTCGTAATTTTGCTAAGATATCGCGCGTGTCTCGAACACGGGAGGTATTCTTGTGCCTTTGAACGAACTTGCGGTGGCGGAACGTATCGTCGGGGAGAAGGAGGCGCGGCGGGCCCTGTCCAAGGGATTGCTGCGGAAGCTTTTTGTCGCCGCCGATGCGGAGCCTGGAAGGCTCGATTCCCTTTTGCGGGATGCGGAGGCCGCCGGCGTCGAGGTGGAGAGGGTTGAATCCCGCCTGATCTTGGGGCGAGCCTGCGCCATAGACCGATCGGCCTCGGCAGCCGGTCTGCTGAAGCGCTGACCTATAGATGTTTTTACGATTCAGTTTTGAGGAGGAGATTCTGTGCCAACCATCAATCAGCTTGTGCGCTACGGGCGCGAGGAGAAGCGGAGCAAGAGCGACTCGCCGGCCCTTCAGGGCAATCCCGCCCGCAGGGGCGTGTGTACCCGAGTCTACACGGTGACCCCCAAAAAGCCCAACTCGGCTCTCCGCAAGGTCGCCCGTGTGCGTCTGACCAACGGCATCGAGGTGACGTCCTACATTCCGGGTATCGGACACAACCTTCAGGAGCACTCCGTGGTGCTTGTCCGCGGAGGACGCGTCAAGGACCTTCCCGGCGTGCGGTACCACATCGTCCGCGGTACGCTCGACTGCGGCGGGGTGGAGAACAGGAAGCGCAGCCGCTCCAAGTACGGTGCGCGTAAGCCGAAGGCCAGTTAATTCAGGGAGGGTTTGACATGCCTCGTAAAGGTCATGTGCGGAAGCGGGAGGTCGTTCCGGATACCCGATTCGGGAATCCGGCGGTTGCAAAGTTCATCAGCAGTCTGATGAAGGGCGGCAAGAAGAGCGTAGCCGAGAGGATTTTGTACGGCGCCCTCGACAAGGCTGCCGAGAAGTTGGGGGCGGAGCCCTTCGAGGTTTTTGAGAAGGCCATGGGCAATGTGGCGCCTCAGATCGAGGTGCGTCCCCGAAGGGTTGGCGGCGCTACCTATCAGGTGCCCGTCGAGGTCTCGCCCGAGAGGGGGCAGCTGCTTTCCATTCGCTGGATCATCTCCTACGCCCGTTCCAAAAAGGGGATGCCCATGTCGGAGCGGTTGATGCGCGAGTTGATGGATGCCTACAAGAACGAGGGCAGCTCCATCAAAAAGCGCGAGGATACCCACAAGATGGCCGAGGCCAACCGCGCGTTCGCTCACTATCGGTGGTAATTCGCCCCTGTGCGGGGCATCTATTTTGGCGGCTGAATTCCAGGCTTGGATCGACGGGCTTTCGAGCTCCCGGACCTCCGGGGTCGGGCCCGGTTTGGGCTTTCAGGAATGCCGTGTCTGGGTAGGTGCGTTTTTTGGATATCTCGAAACTCAGGAACATAGGAATAGCGGCCCATATCGATGCGGGCAAGACGACGACCAGCGAGCGCATCCTCTATTACACCGGCCGTAGCTACAAGATCGGCGAGGTGCACGAGGGTGCGGCCACCATGGACTGGATGGAGCAGGAGCGTGAGCGCGGGATCACCATCACGTCCGCGGCCACGACCTGCGTTTGGAAGGACCATACGATCAACCTCATTGATACGCCCGGCCACGTGGATTTTACGGTCGAGGTGGAGCGTTCCATGCGCGTCCTCGATGGCGCCGTATCGGTCTTTTGTGCCGTGGGCGGCGTGGAGCCCCAGTCCGAGACGGTCTGGCGGCAGGCGGACAAGTATCACGTTCCCCGTGTGGCGTTCGTCAACAAGATGGACCGTATCGGGGCGGACTTCGATTCGGTGGTCGGTGCGCTCCGGGAGCGGCTCGGTGCCTGTGCGATCCCCATTCAGATGCCCATCGGCGCCGAGGACGAATTTGCGGGCGTAGTGGACCTGATCGAGCAGAAGGCCGTGATGTTCAGCGGGGAGCTGGGCCAGCCGCCTAGCGTAACCACAATTCCCGCGGAGCTGGCCCTGCCCGCCAAGGCGGGACGGGACGCCATCGTCGAGGCCCTCTCCGACTTCAGCGACGACATCATGACCCTCTATCTCGAGGGACAGGAGGTCGGCTCCGAGCTGATCCGCAAGGTGCTGCGCGAGGCGACCATCGCCCTGAAGGCCGTCCCTGTGCTTTGCGGCTCGGCCTTCAAGAACAAGGGGGTCGAGCTGGTGCTGGACGCGGTGGTGAACTACCTGCCCAGTCCGATCGATCTGCCTCCCATCCACGGGACGGAGCCCGGAAACCCCGAGAAGACGCTGGAGCGTCACAGCGATCCCAAGGAGCCCTTTGCGGCCCTGGCCTTCAAGGTGGCGGTCGATCCGTTCCTGGGCAAGCTGATCTTCCTGCGCGTCTACTCCGGCAGGCTGGAGAAGGGGAGCACCACCTACAACGCCACCTCGGGACAGAGGGAGCGCATCGGGCGCATCATGAGGATGCACTCCAACAAGCGCGAGGACATCGACGTCGTCGAGGCGGGGATGATCGTCGCCGTGCCCAGCCTGAAGGGGACCAAGACGGGCGATACCCTCTGCGCGGAGGATCATCCGATCGTGCTGGAGAGCCTGGTCTTCCCCGAGCCGGTCATCTCCCTCGCCGTGGAGCCCGCGACGCAGGGCGACAAGATCAAGCTCAGCAAGGGGCTGGTCGCTTTGGCCGACGAGGACCCCACCTTCCGGGTGCGTACGGACGAGGAGAGTGGGCAGACCATCATCTCGGGGATGGGTGAGCTGCATCTCGAGATCATCGTGGACCGTCTGAAGCGGGAATTTGGCGTCGACGTCAAGGTCGGCCGTCCTCAGGTCTCCTACAGGGAGGCCATCCAACGTGCGGCCTCCGCCGAGGGGAAGTACATCCGCCAGTCCGGCGGGCGCGGCCAGTACGGACACGTCGTGTTCGAGATGGAGCCCCTGTCCGAGGGCAAGGGGTACGAGTTCGAGGATCGCATCGTTGGAGGCGTCGTCCCGAAGGAGTACGTCGCGGCGGTCCAGAAAGGGCTCGAGGAGGCCATCCAGAGCGGCGTGATGGGCGGCTATCCGGTGATCGGCGTCAAGATCGCGCTGGTCGACGGCAGCTACCACGACGTCGACAGCTCCGAGATGGCGTTCAAGATTGCGGCCTCCATGGGCTTCAAGGAGGCCATGAAGAAGGCCGGGCCCGTGCTGATGGAGCCGATCATGGCCGTGGAGGTCGTGACGCCCGAGGATTACGTCGGCGACGTCATCGGCGATCTCTCCTCCCGCCGTGGGCGGATCGAGGGTATGGACATGAGGGCCAACGCGCGTATAATAAGGGCTTACGTGCCGCTTGTCGGGATGTTCGGGTATGCGACCGACCTCCGCAGCAAGACCTCCGGGCGGGCCAACTACACGATGCAGTTCGACCACTACGAGCCCACTCCGGCGGATGTTGCGGAAAAGGTGCTTCAGGGTAAGGGCAGTTAAAAGTTTTTTGTAAAAATATATCTGTATTTTACTGGGAGGAATCGAAAGATGGCGAAGGAGAAGTTCGAGCGGAGTAAGACGCACCTGAACATCGGAACGATCGGTCACATCGACCACGGCAAGACGTCGCTGACGGCGGCGATCACGAAGTGTCTTTCGACTCAGAAGTGGGCGGATTTCACGGCGTACGACATGATCGACAAGGCCCCGGAGGAGCGTGAGCG
>NZ_RQYL01000053.1 GCF_003860125.1 Fretibacterium sp. OH1220_COT-178
CCGTATCGTCTCCCTGTCGCCGGTCGGGACGGAGATCCTGTTCGATCTGGGACAGGGGGACAGGGTCGCCGGCGTTACGGAGTTTTGCGACTACCCGCCGGAGGCGGGGGCCAAACCGAAGGTGGGCGGCTTCACCGAGGTCAACCTGGAGAGCCTGGTCGCCATGGGAGCGGATCTCCTGGTGCTTCAGGACCTGCACCGCCAGGGGCTGGCCCCGAAACTGGAGGCCCTCGGGATCCCGTATTGCATCCTGAGCCAGGAATCGACGGAGGATATCTGTCAAGGGGTCCTGGAGCTGGGCAGGCTCTGCGGTGCGGAGGAGCGGGCCAAGGCTCGGGTTGCGGAGATGCGGGGCCGTCTGGACGCCGTGGCGTCGCGGCTGAAGGGACTTGCCCGGCCCAGGGTGCTGCTCTCCGTCTCGCGGGAGCTCGCCCTGGACCACCTGGAGACCCTCTACATCGCGGGGCCGTCCGGCAATTTCTACAACGAACTGCTCCGGATGGCGGGCGGGGTCAACGCCGTGGAGGAGGGCATGCTCTCCTACATGAAGATATCCCAGGAGGGGGTCATGAGGATCGATCCCGAGGTCGTTATCGACCTGGTCGGGGACCGGACCCACTACCATGCTCCCGGCGTGGAGGACCTCGACGCGGTCTTTGAGGAAGGCAACCTTCTGGCGCCGTGGCTGCGTCTCTCGGCCGTCGGGGCCGTTCGGGACGGCAGGGTCCACGTCCTGCTCGGCACCGTCTTTCTGCGGCCCGGGCCCCGGATCCCCCAGATCGTCGAGGCCTTCGCACGCTGCATCCATCCCCGGGCGATGGATGGTTTTTCGGCCCCGAGGCCCGTTAGCCCTTCCCGATGAAACCTGCTCTTTTCGAGGTTCGGGATCTGGTTTTGAGCCTGGGCGGCCGGCGTATCCTGGACGGGCTCCGCTTCTCCGTCTCCTGTGGGGACTTCGTGGCGATCGTCGGCTCCAACGGTGCTGGCAAGAGCAGCCTGCTGCGTTGTCTGGGCGGGCTTTACCGCAATTTTTCCGGGACGGTGCTTCTGGACGGACGCCCGGTCGCCTCCCTCTCCGCCAGGGAGGCCGCCCGCCGCATCGCCTGGGTCCACCAGCATGGGGATCTGGACTTGAGCTTCACGGTGGAGGAGTTCGCCCGGATGTCGCGATTCCCTTGGCGGGACTCCTTCTCCGGCTGGACGCGGGAGGACGGACGGGCGCTGGACGAGGCGCTCCGGGTCTCCGGGGCGGAGGCCCTGGCCTCGCGCCCGTTGAACACGCTCAGCGGCGGAGAGCGGCAGCGGGCCCTCATCGCCGCGGCCCTGACGCAGGGGACCGACGTGCTCTTTCTGGACGAGCCTCTGAACTTTCTGGATTACCTGCATCGTGCGGAGATCCTGGAGTTGGTGGAGCGGATCAACCGGGAGCGCGGAATCACGGTTTTGATGGTGACCCACGACATCAATGCCGCGCTTGCGGTGGCGGATCGCCTTCTGGCCCTTCGGGGAGGAGCGATATGCCACGAGGGCCCCAGCGGGGACTTTCGTGAGGCGTCCGTCCTCCACGGGGTCTTCGGAACGGATTTTCGCCTTTTCGAGGGGCCGGGACAGACCGTCCCGTTCGTCGCCCCGGTCCGGATGCTGCGATGAAAAGTCATAGGGTGGCGGTACGGGGCCTGTTGCTCCTGTCCGTCGTGGTCCTCCTCGTCGCGCCCCTGGTGGGGATGCATGCGCTCTCCTGGGGGGACATCTGGCTGGAGGGGGCACGGGGACACAAGATCTTCTGGGAGCTCCGCCTGCCGCGGGTCTGTCTGGCCTGGGTGACGGGGGCTATCCTGGGGGTCTGCGGCGCCTTGTTTCAGGCGTTGTTCCGCAACCCTCTGGCCTCCCCGGATATGCTGGGGATCTCCACCGGGGCGGCCTTCGGTGCGGTGCTCTCCATCCGTCTGGGCCTGACCTTCTCGCTCCTGCCGGGGCTCTCCGGCCTCTCGGCCTCGGCCTTCCTGGGCGCGGGGCTGGCCACGGCGGTCATCTACGCCGCGGGCTCCTGGAGGCGTGGGGGGACGTCCTCCCTTCTCCTGGCCGGGATCGCCGTCAGCTTTCTCTTCAGCAGCCTCACCCTGATCGTGCAGTATACGGGCAACTACGTGGACTCCTTCAGGATGGCGCTCTGGACGATGGGCAGCATTCAGGCGGTGGGGTTCGGTGCGCTTGGGACCACGCTGCCCGCCCTCGTTCTGATCCTCTGCGCGGCCGTGTTCTGGGCGCCGGAGCTGGATCTGTTTCTCTGCGGCGAGGAGCTGGCCGAGAGCCGTGGCGTATCCGTCGGGCGGCTCCGGCGCGGGCTCTTCATCGGGGTCTCCCTGGCCGTGGCCGTCAGCGTGTCCGCGTGCGGCCCCGTCGGCTTCGTCGGACTCATGGGACCCCACATCTGCCGCCGGATCGTCGGGCCGGCCCATCGGACGCTCGTCATCGTCTCCGCGCTGTTTGGGGGGACCTTTCTGGTGGTTTGCGATACCGCGGCCCGAACGCTCTGGGCCCCTGCGGAGATCCCCGTCGGGGTGCTCACCTCCTGCATGGGCTCCTTCTTCTTCCTCTGGCTTCTGCTCAAGCGCGAACGGCGGCGGAGCTGAGTTTTCATCGATTTCGGAGGTGCGGTTCATGGTGGAGTACATGCGGGCCGGGGGCGTCATCATGTGGATCATCGCCCTGCTTTCCTTTATCGCGCTGACTGTGGTCTTGGAGAGGCTTTTTCTCCTCGTGCGGAGCCGGACGGATCCCGGCCGGCTGGAGGCCGCGCTGTCCGCGGCGCTGCGCTCCGGGGACCTCGCGTCGGCGCGGGACATCGCGGACGCTTCGGACAGCTCCCTGCATCGTTTTTTCAGGGCGGTCCTGCCGCACTGGGGTCTACCGGACGAGGCGATGAAGGTGCTGGCCGAGCGGCGGGTGCGGCGGGAACTCTACAGGCTGGAGAAACGCCTGCCCGTCCTGGAGGTTGTGGCCCGCATCGCACCGCTTCTAGGTCTGCTGGGGACCGTGCTGGGGATGGTGGAGATGTTTCGATCGCTCCACCAGGGCGGGGCGATCGACGCGGCCGCCGTGACCGGGGGGATCTGGAAGGCGCTCTTCACCACCGTCGCCGGGCTGGCCGCGGCCATCCCGACGGTGCTGGCCCACGGCATGCTCCAAAGTGCCGTCGACTCCCGGTCGGAGGCGCTGGAGCGCGCGGCGGATTTTCTGATCCGCGAGCACGTCGCCCGTGAGACGGGGCGCTTGTCGCCATGAGACGCCGG
>NZ_RQYL01000054.1 GCF_003860125.1 Fretibacterium sp. OH1220_COT-178
CTTTGAAACCTTCCTTTGAGGGATGGAAACATTTAATCTGTTTCGATTTGCTTGTTTCGTCCCTTTCTTTGAAACCTTCCTTTGAGGGATGGAAACGCGTTTACGAACAGGAGCCAGGGCTGAGCCACGGCCCGCTTTGAAACCTTCCTTTGAGGGATGGAAACTTGCATTTGCAACAGAATTGTGGAAAACCGGTTATACTTTGAAACCTTCCTTTGAGGGATGGAAACGCAATAAACGCAGCAATACCAAGCGTTTACAGCTAAGCTTTGAAACCTTCCTTTGAGGGATGGAAACTCGCCCCAGTACAGGGCGATGAAAATCTCCTCCCACGCTTTGAAACCTTCCTTTGAGGGATGGAAACGTCGAAAGCAAGCAAAAGGCTTTCATTGACAGTCTGATGCTTTGAAACCTTCCTTTGAGGGATGGAAACTTTCCGCCACCTCCCGCTGTGAAAAGTTGTGCGCTTCTTTGAAACCTTCCTTTGAGGGATGGAAACAGGCACCGTTCCGGTGCATGGCGACACCGTTTCCATGCCTTTGAAACCTTCCTTTGAGGGATGGAAACACGACGACCTGGGAGCCTTCACGAGGATCCCGCAGCTTCTTTGAAACCTTCCTTTGAGGGATGGAAACACGGGAAATTTACGTCGACGAGATATTGACCGATGGCTTTGAAACCTTCCTTTGAGGGATGGAAACAGAAACCTTCCTTTGAGGGATGGAAACAATTTTGAACACTATCCCCGTACGGAACGGTGGTGAGCTTTGAAACCTTCCTTTGAGGGATGGAAACAGGTCGGTTTTATAGACATAGGCCCCGGTAGCGAACTTTGAAACCTTCCTTTGAGGGATGGAAACTTAGAAAAAATTTCCGGGAAGGGCTCAGGGTTTCGACTTTGAAACCTTCCTTTGAGGGATGGAAACCATTTATACAGTAATGAGTTGCAAGGTGGATTTATCCTTTGAAACCTTCCTTTGAGGGATGGAAACGAAGATTTTCCAGCCAACGCCGACAAATCCCTCCAAACTTTGAAACCTTCCTTTGAGGGATGGAAACTGATGGGATTCTCCGAGGCAAACGCCCAGAATCCGTCTTTGAAACCTTCCTTTGAGGGATGGAAACTGATTACCTCCTCGTTTCTCTTGCCACAAGCGTTTACAGCTTTGAAACCTTCCTTTGAGGGATGGAAACCAATTCGTAAAAGAAGAGTACGAGGACCGCGCTAACTTTGAAACCTTCCTTTGAGGGATGGAAACCTCAAATGGACGACTGGCCAATCCGCCCGAAAAATCGCTTTGAAACCTTCCTTTGAGGGATGGAAACGCGGCTCCGCGGGAGCCTGTCTCCTCGTCGTCTCGCTTTGAAACCTTCCTTTGAGGGATGGAAACACTCCGCATGTCGGTGCGAGAAGCGGAACGTCGTGGCCTTTGAAACCTTCCTTTGAGGGATGGAAACAGCTGTGCCATCAAGACCGCCTGATCCGCAGCAGCGCCTTTGAAACCTTCCTTTGAGGGATGGAAACTCGTCGCCCCAATATAGGGCAGCGATAACGTCCTCCCCTTTGAAACCTTCCTTTGAGGGATGGAAACCCGTTTGCGGTGGCTAAGTACGACAGCCCGTCCCAGCCTTTGAAACCTTCCTTTGAGGGATGGAAACCGGTCCGCCAGGTCCTCGGGATCGACGGACAGGTTTCCTTTGAAACCTTCCTTTGAGGGATGGAAACCATGCGCACGGTCTGCCAATTCTTGTCATGTCGACTCTTTGAAACCTTCCTTTGAGGGATGGAAACTCGGCCCGTTCGTGGCCTGATCCTTCAAGATAATCCCCTTTGAAACCTTCCTTTGAGGGATGGAAACCCGATGCTCTCCAGGGGCACGCCGAACATCTGCGACTTTGAAACCTTCCTTTGAGGGATGGAAACGGCAATCGGACGTAAAGCTGAGACACGTTCTTCCCCCTTTGAAACCTTCCTTTGAGGGATGGAAACGTCCAACGGCATCCGTCAATACGACTGGTGGAACGGCTTTGAAACCTTCCTTTGAGGGATGGAAACCGTTCTCGTCCGCCACGATCCCCAGCCTGGGGCCGGGACTTTGAAACCTTCCTTTGAGGGATGGAAACAGCGTAATATTTTGGCTTTTTACAGTCCGTATCCACTTTGAAACCTTCCTTTGAGGGATGGAAACTCGGCTCGCCGTACCCGAAGCCGGCGGCCGAGATCTCTTTGAAACCTTCCTTTGAGGGATGGAAACGGCGGTCGAACGCCAGCTTGCTCTTGGAGTTTCCACCTTTGAAACCTTCCTTTGAGGGATGGAAACAGCTCATGAAGGGCACCGAGCCTTTGCTTTTGACCGACTTTGAAACCTTCCTTTGAGGGATGGAAACTCGTGAAGTTCCCGGAGTGGTACGGGCGGGGCAAGACCTTTGAAACCTTCCTTTGAGGGATGGAAACCGAAAATCTGGGTCCTCATGTACCGCTTCCGCCACACTTTGAAACCTTCCTTTGAGGGATGGAAACATACTCCAATGTGCCAGGCCCAAAAGCGCCTGCCATCTTTGAAACCTTCCTTTGAGGGATGGAAACCACCAACCGCGCAGCCTCCAAAGTATACAGGAGGATCTTTGAAACCTTCCTTTGAGGGATGGAAACGAGGTTTTCGTAAGTCTAGCAGGCGTCCGGCAATCCTTTGAAACCTTCCTTTGAGGGATGGAAACGGAAGTTATCAAGACTTTATGGCTGTACTACCGACCTTTGAAACCTTCCTTTGAGGGATGGAAACCCCCGATGAGGCTCCCGTCGTCGTTCGGATATATACCTTTGAAACCTTCCTTTGAGGGATGGAAACCGGTCGTCTTCGAGGACGGCCGCGTGGAGGGCGGGTCTTTGAAACCTTCCTTTGAGGGATGGAAACGAGGAAGAGATACAGGCATTTGCCAGAGCCGAACGGCTTTGAAACCTTCCTTTGAGGGATGGAAACGAGATGCCGACGAATACGGCGTTCAGGACAGACAGGCTTTGAAACCTTCCTTTGAGGGATGGAAACGACGCACAGAAAGCGCGCCAAGCTGGCAGTCTCGTCCTTTGAAACCTTCCTTTGAGGGATGGAAACTCTGGGTCTCGAACCCGCCGCCGACGTCGAGGGCGCTCTTTGAAACCTTCCTTTGAGGGATGGAAACACAACAATCGACGTTTTGTCCTGCTGCGTCTCCTGCCTTTGAAACCTTCCTTTGAGGGATGGAAACTTACAAGTCCGGTTATATACCCATTGGAGTCGAGCTTCTTTGAAACCTTCCTTTGAGGGATGGAAACTTCACCCAGCGGACGACCTTCCCCATAATTCGGAACTCTTTGAAACCTTCCTTTGAGGGATGGAAACTCGCGGTCAGGTCGGAATCGGCGGCGGTCAGAGCCCTTTGAAACCTTCCTTTGAGGGATGGAAACTGACGACTACGCCCTCGACTTTTCGAGCGAATGCTTCCTTTGAAACCTTCCTTTGAGGGATGGAAACAGACGGAGGAGTTCCGCGCCGGCGGCATGGACGTCCCCTTTGAAACCTTCCTTTGAGGGATGGAAACAAAACTGCGGGATATCTGTAATAGTCAGAGAGTTTCCTTTGAAACCTTCCTTTGAGGGATGGAAACTGCCCCCGAATGGTTCCTCGTTATTCTGTGTGGGTAAGGAACTATTCAGTCAAATTCAAATGTCCTGCGACGAGGTAAATCATATCGATGAAGGTCTGTTTGTTTCG
>NZ_RQYL01000055.1 GCF_003860125.1 Fretibacterium sp. OH1220_COT-178
CCTGTCTCCTACGGGCATATCGATCCCTCCCTGCTCCTTCCCAATGGCCTCAATCCCTCTCGTCATAAAACCCTCTCTCGGCCCCGCAGAACCCGGGAGCCCCCGCCTCCAGCCTTCGCACCGCACACCCGCGTATCCGCAAGGTAGTCGTGGACGCAGCGCCCCGATCCGAACAGCCCCGGGAGCGCGTCCACAGACAGGACCGCCACCGCAAGCTTCGCATAAAAAGTCAGAATAATTCCCAGCTTTTCCCACCAACGATCCCATATGAAGCTCGGGGACGAGAAACGTATACCCAACGTGAAATCCATCGTAAAAACCAGGAGAGACACGGAGATCAAAAACGGCGCCTCACGCAGCAGCATGCGGACAATCCCCATCCGGCCACCCTCCAGGCAGACGATACGGACCCGGCCGACACCCTTGCCGATGCTCTGACCGCTGCGCCGCTGCTTCACGTAATTCATCAGAAGGTAAACGAACAGCGTGTAAAGAAGGTAAGAAAGCAATATGCCCCCAATCAAAAAAAACTCGGGATCTTCACCGTTGTTCCTCAAGCCGAAAAAACGGAAGAGCTGGAGCACGCCGTGCAAAATATAGTCCCGTACTCTGTCCGTAAAATCCATGACCAGAGTCAAAACGACAAAATCGATGGCCCGTGCGTATCCACGCCGCCACAAGGACACGGGCTCCAAAGCCCCTTCCTGCAACTCGTTTTCTCGACTCTCCCGGAAAGCCCCTGAACCATCCGCCTCGCTCAAGACGCTGGAGCTCGGCGACGGCGAAGATTCCGGCTCCACAGGCTTGAGGTCGCAGACCCAGGTCCCCGCAATTCGGTCGGGAATGCTCCGGCGGGACGCAAAAAATGCCGGAAGCAGACCGAGGACCGGGAGCGACACGCTGAGACAGTAGCCGAACGTCTTGTAGGAGGGCGGAGGACCGTAATACCGGGCGACGAAAAACGGCGTTATGGCAAGTATGAACAGGGCCTCCCGGCGGAATATGCGGCTGAACCCGAGGGGACGCAACGGACAGCCTTCATCCTCTCCCACATCCGCGATGCAAATTTGCGTCATCCTCTTGCCGATGCTCCGGCCGGAGCCGGACAAGCTCCAATAGTTGCTCAGGAAATAGATGGCGGCAAGACGGAGAAAAACCGCGCCCACCAAGACAGAAAACGCCAGTACATGAAACGCCGTCCCCTCCATCCGCACGCCGAGGATTCCTGAAAGTATGATGAAGACGGACTTGACCAGCTCTCTTCGCGTATGTCCCATAAGGAATTCAAAAAGCAGGAGCAGGACGATGAAATCGATAACCCGTGCGGCAGCCCGGATGCCCAGCGGCGCAGGTCTTTTCGATTCCAAATTTCTCCTCTTGGGCTCCTTGGCTTCCGATGCGTTCCCTCCCGTCGGTTCCAGTACCGTCTCGTCCATCGTATTGCCCCCTGTCCGGGTGAAAGTGGTATTTTTCGCTTCAGTGCCCCGACTTCCGTTTTGGATGCTGTCCGTTGTGGCTCCCGCTCACGCTCCGCCGCCACGAAAACCGGAGCCCGACGCCCTTGCAAAAGTGGTGAAAGTGGAATGGTCCATGATCGATTTTGAAATAAAATGGAAAGAAATGCCGACGAAAAAATATCGATTTGCGTTCGAAGTGTCAACGGGATTCAATAAACAGATGAGCGACTTTCATGGAACTTTGATAATATCGGCACAATCCTCCTTGCCGAAAACCCTTTTTACCGCTTCGCGCCTCTATTGTGGGGGAATGCTCAGATAGCCGAATTTTCCTTTTTCGTACCAGGGCACCTTTTGCCTCACTCTCACCAACAACGTGCCGCTCACGACTTCTTTCACCCCTATAGGCTCAAGCCACGTCGGCAGAGGGTACAATTTGCCCGTTCGGTCGATAAGGCTGTAGTTCTCGTGTTCATCCTCTACCACCATGTACCCCTCGCGGTACGCACCGCGGGGCGCCTCAGAGAACCGGAAGAGCAGCTTCCCCGTCTCGTCGATCACTCCAAATACATCCTCCATAGGTTTAGAGTCGGACAATAACACAGACGCCAACCCTTCAGAGAATTGGTAACAATCCGTCCAACCAGAGACATGGCGAATAGGATTCTCGAACAAAAAGTCGATGACCGTGTTGCCCTGCAGGTCCACGAACCCCACCTTGCCGTCGCGGCAGACCCCGATCCTCGGGTTGTCCTCCGCCTCCCCTCGTACAACACCATAGATGGCGTCGTACGAGGCGGGCAGGACCCAACGCCCCCTCCCGTCCAGCAGGCCGCTCTTGCCGTTCAGAACGGCGACGCAGGTCCCTCGAGGGCAGTCGTCCCACATCGACGGCTCGTCGAACACAAAGTCCGTGATCGCCTCGTTCCTGCCGTTCACGTACCCCCACTTGTCCCCGCTCTTTACCCCAAAGAGGTTCGCGCCGAAGATGTAGATAAACCTCTCGTACATGATCGGCAGCACGGTCTGCCCCTTCTCGTCGATGATCCCGTATAGGTCGCCGCTCTTCACAACACCAAATCCATCTTTGATCCCGCTGACAGACTGGTATCGGGGAGGAACGACAACTTTTCCAGTGAGGTCCACATAGCCCTCAAGGTTCCCGGGGCCTTCGAAATACGAGAGGACATCGGCAGGCGATACATATTTCGCGGAGAAATCCCTGAC
>NZ_RQYL01000056.1 GCF_003860125.1 Fretibacterium sp. OH1220_COT-178
CGCCTTCGTCAGGATCTGCATCGCAAGATGCGACTCGCAGACGCCCATCAGACTCATGAACGACACCATGCCGTTCGACAGCGCGTGCAGAAATTCCTCGGCGTCGCCCGTCAGCATCGCCACGACGAGGCTGCGCATGGAGCACGCGAACTGGATGCTGTAGGCCGCCCCTTTCAGCATCCCCAATACGACCCAGAAGTTCAGCCCGCTCGACCCAGCGAGGATGCTCTGTCCCGCCATGGCGCCGCCCATCTCGCCCAGCGACCACAGGCCCGTCGGGTCCGTGTTGGTCACGGGGTTCGCGTGCGCGTACATATACTTGTGCAGGCTCGCCGGGTCGTGCCGGTTCCCCTGGTGCGGGTCCAGGCTCAGGAACGTCCCCGTCCTCGGGTCCATGTAGCGCGCACGAAGCTGGTACAGCTCCGTCGTCCGGTCGAACCGTTCCCCGGCGTACCGGTAGTCGTTCTCCGTCACGCCCGTGCGCGACGTCGTCTCGCCCCACGCGTCGTATGTCCACGTGTCCGTCACCTGAGCTGTCGAGGCAGTAAACCGTATCCCGTACAGACGGTCTAAAATGGTATACGGTTACATATGCCGCCGTTTGTTGCCATGGAGTCCCGAATGCTATTTTTTTGTCAAGTTACCGAAGCTGCTTAAAGCGCTTGCTTTAACGGTTTGCTTTTTTCGAGCAGTATTAGTCGTGCTGTCGGGTATTCCTCAGCGCGTCCATCGCCCGTGTCTTTGCAGGAGAAGTCTGCCTGTTTTACCCCGAAGTCAGTGTTGTAGATAATAATTGACCAAACTCACCTTCACCTACTAACGTTATTTTAAAATCACAATGAAGTCCTAGTATTGCTAGATTACTCATTGTTTCTGCATCCAACATATAACCAACCTGCTCTATTGTCGTGTGCATGTTAAATTCGACACGTATATTGTAGTTATTATTTTTATTTAATTCAGAAATATTCTCTTGCATTTCGCGTAATATTTTAGAAAACTCTAGAGCCTTAACTGTAAAATCACTGTCTCCGATAAAAGGTATTTCGTACTTCCATGAATTCGTAGTAATGGAACGTGAACATGATAGATACTTTTTATCGATGGTCGTGTGAATTAAACTCAGTTTCGTATCTATATCAGCTCCCAAATCTCCGAATTCCATAGTGTCTCTATATACGGCAAGTACTATTTCGCCACGCAAGATTTTCCCCACCTCCGAATAGCATAGCAAATATACTGCACGATATTTGCCAGTACCCTTCGCTTCGAATGTTACTTATAAAGAAAACGTTCCCTCGGGTGAAACTTTGCTCCAGATTCGAGAGCGCTTTCATCGACCACCTGCCCGTGTTACCTGCATTGAGCTTTTCGGTAAGGTAATCTGAAACGAAAAGTCCTTTCCCCTTAGCCGCCTCTTCTCGGAATTCGCCACCCACTTCTCAAGAGTCTTCGGAACCGCTTCAATGAAGCTACGAGAATGTACTGCCCCGAAGAAACTGACCGACTATAACGTTAAGAAGTTGTTCATCAAGCTCTTGGAAAAGGGGAGCCGTGGCTGCTATTCCATGCCACTCAGAAATTTCCCCCTATTTTTGCCAGCAGCCCTCAAGGCTAAAATCTTGACTTTTTATAAAAACATAAACGTTTCAGTTTTAAGATAAGCACTTGATTCAATTCTACCTAACTATCCGAAAAGATTAAATCAGCGTTACAACAGTCATCCCCTAATATAATTAAATCAGCATCACATCCAAGCCCTAGCTTGGCTAGATTACTTATAGTCTCAGGATCCAATGTATAGTTAACCTGTTTTTGTCCTGTACGTACATATAATGCAACTCGTATTTTGTAGTGATTATTCCGCTTCAACTCAGAAATAATCTCTTGTCTATCGCTCAGTAATTTGGAAAACTCTAGTGCTTTAGACTCAAAATCATTGTCCCCAAGAAAAGGTATTTCGTATATCCATGAATTCACTGCAATAGGAAGAGAACGTGATAGATCTTTTTTACCGATGGTCGTGTGAACCAATTTCAATTTCGCATCCATATCTTTATCAAACTCCACAGTGCTACTGTATATAGCAAAAACCATTTCACCACACAAGATTATTGTCACCTTCCAGTATTTTTATAGAGAAGTTTCTTCATTAATATGACATGAAGAAACTTCTCTATAAAAATAAATAAATTAATGTGCTTACTCAACGGTCACCGGCTGAAAGCCGATAGATTTAAACCTGGTGTTAGAAATTAAAAATAGCTGTCTATCTCATCGATAAGCTTATTTAGTTGTTTCCAAGTAAGATGATCTGCTCCTCCTCTTCCCTCTTGTCGTTTATGTTGATGGAGTGCTTTTGACAATCGCTTCTTATCAATTTTTCCTCGTCTCGCTGCATCCCTGAATTGTTTTTGATCACCTTTGCACCTATTATGCACCAGCACGCCATTTCCGACGAAGTAGGATTGGAAGTCCTCGACCTCGAGGTTGTAGACGGGGATGGGTTTGTCCAGCTTCTCCAGCCTCAGGCCCGTCACAATCCCCGCGTCG
>NZ_RQYL01000057.1 GCF_003860125.1 Fretibacterium sp. OH1220_COT-178
GATGTACAGTCCCATGTTATGATGGAACAGAGAATCCTTCAAAGAAGACCTGCTAGAAAAAGTCAAGGGATTAATTGAGAAATGGCAGCAGGGGGTAAAAGTTTTTGAGGATTGTAGGGTTTCTGCGAAGTCATGACGGCGTGAATTACCCTCAGAAGTTTCGTGCCGACGGCGGCTAAGGCCTGTTTGGGATGTTTGCCCCTGGCAATCATCCTGTCATAGAATTCCTTGAATACAGGGTCGAAGCGTCTTGCGGCGTTAGCGGCCAGGTAGACGGCGCGGCGCAGGTATGGAGAGCCACGTTTCGACATCTTTCCCTGGGTGCCCTGAAAATTACCGCTCTGCATCACCGACGGGTCCATCCCGGCAAAGGCCTGGAGCTGCTGGGGGGTGCCAAAGCGCTTCACATCCCCAATCTCCCCCAGAATCGCAGAGCCCAGCGTCACGCTGATGCCGGGGATGGTGTAGATGAGTTCGTGGTTTTTCATCAGCTTCTTCAGGAATTTGTCCAATTCCTTGACCTGGCTTTTGATGAAATCCAGCTGTTCAAGGAGCATCTTGAGTTCGAACTTCAGGGCGTCACGGCCGAAACGCGTTCCAACACTCCTGGATGCCTTGGCCTTGAGCTCCTCCGCCTTTTCTCTGGAATGGCGTCCACGACTCTCCTTCTCCAGGAGCTTGATGAGCTTGTCGATGTCGTAGTCGGCCAGTTCCTCCGGGTCGGTGCACTCCTGGAGCAGCTCCGTTGGAGCGGCGCCGAAGACCGTTGAGAAGCAGGAGGCGAACTCCGGAAAGACGCGGTCGAGGATGCCCAGGACCCTGCGTTTCAAGTCTCCAAGGAGCTCGACGTGGGCGACACGGCAGCGGGAGAGTTCCCGAAGCTGGAGCAGATCCTCGTCGGGGAGAACGGTTTCGGTATAGCGCCCGAAGCGCAGAACGTCGGCGATGACCACGCAGTCCTTACGGTCTGTTTTGGCCTTGCGGATGTTCATTTTTCGCAGAGCGTCGGACTGCATGGGGTTGATGACCTTGACGGTCCAGCCGTTGTCGACGAGGAATGAGAAGAGGGCAAGCCAATAGTGTCCGGTGGCCTCGAGGCCAATAACGGTCTGGCCTTTGTCAAAGGGGGCGAGAGATTTCGACAGCGATTGAAAGCCTTCGCTGGTATTCTGAAACGCAAGAGAACGAGCTGTTTCTTTGCCGGATACCTCAAGGAAAGCAGCCTGATGATTCCACTTGCCAATATCGATACCAACGAAGGAGGAGTACATGAGCAACACCTCTTGAGCAAAGTTTGATCTGACGGGTCCGGACAGTCTCAGCGCACAACCTCGTTAGTCAGACGAGTTTAAATTTCACCTCAACCTGCTCAATCGTGCTGCTCTGAGAAAGCCGGGGGCTCACTCTTCTTTGCGGGCTTGGCGTCCCAAGGAGGTTACGAGCTTTCCCGACAAAACTGGAAGTAGTTTATCATCCCTGGTATCACTTCTACGTTACTTATTCTACGAGGAGAAAGAACACCTATGGGACAGATATTACATGCTTGCGCCCGAACGACAGAGGCAACCCGTCGAGCAATACAAAATAGTCAAGAGAGCTTGAGGACACTTGCAACAAAATATGGTGTGAATCCCAAGACCGTCGCGAAATGGAAGAAGCGCGACACAGTTGTCGATTTACCCATGGGGCCGAAAGAAGCAAGGTCCAGCGTTTTGACAAAGGAACAAGAAGCATTGATTGTGGCCTTTCGTAAACACACGCTGTTACCGCTGGATCACTGCCTTTATGCATTGAAAGAATCTATTCCCTGCCTGACGCGTTCATCTTTACATCGTTGCCTGCAACGTCATGGTATCAACCGTTTACAGGATACCTGTGGAGAAAAGAAGCCGAAAAAGAAATTCAAATCCTATCCCATCGTTTTTTTTCACATCGACATTGCTGAAGTAAGAACGGAAGAAGGAAAACTTCAGCTTTTTGTCGCGATCGACCGCACCTCGAAATTCGTAATGGCAAAGCTCTATAAGCGGGCAACCACGGAGAGTGCCAAAGCATTCCTTGAGGCTTTGATATCTGCCGTGCCTTACCGAATCCATACTGTGCTTACCGATAACGGAATTCAGTTTGCCGACTTGCCAAAATATCGCGAGGGAATCACAGCACAGCTTCGTGGACATCCTTTTGATCGAGTTTACAGGCACAACGGTATCGAACATCGTCTGACCCAGCCCAACCATCCTTGGACCAACGGACAGGTAGAACGTATGAACCGGACACTGAAAGAAGCAACGGTGAAGCGTTATTATTACGAATCTCAGAACCAGCTTGAAGAGCATCTTAATGCCTTTACAGCTGCCTATAATTTTGCCAAGCGTTTAAAAACCTTGAAGGGATTGACTCCCTATGAATTTATCGTGAAAACTTGGGCTGAAGAACCTCAACGATTTCACCGCAATCCAAACCACTTCAACATGGGACTGTACATCTA
>NZ_RQYL01000058.1 GCF_003860125.1 Fretibacterium sp. OH1220_COT-178
TAGTTTCGTACAATAGACCCGAAGCCCGACGATCTATCCATGTCCAGGTTGAAGCCCCGGTGAAGCGGGGTGGAGGACCGAACCGAAGCCTGTTGAAAAAGTCTCGGATGAGGTGTGGATAGGAGTGAAAAGCTAATCGAGTTGGGTGATAGCTGGTTCTCCCCGAAATGCATTTAGGTGCAGCCCCGAATGTTTAGTGTTGGGGGTAGAGCGCTGACTGGACGCGGGCGGATGTGACCGTACCAAATCCAATCAAACTGCGAATACCAACACTTAAGAGTTCGGGAGTGAGACTGCGGGAGAGAAGTTTCGTAGTCGAGAGGGAAAGAGCCCAGACCCACAGCTAAGGTCCCAAAGCCATGCTGAGTGTGGCAAGGATGTGACGATGCCCGGACAGCCAGGAGGTTGGCTTAGAAGCAGCCACCCTTTAAAGAGTGCGTAATAGCTCACTGGTCGAGGATTGTTGCGCCGAAAATACCGGGGGCTAAGCATGGCACCGAAGCTTGGGGATTGGAAAGTAAAATTCCGAATCGGTAGGGGAGCGTTCCATGTGGGGAGAAGTCGAACCGGCAAGGTTTGGTGGACTGCATGGAAGAGAGAATGCCGGCATGAGTAACGCGAAGTGTGTGAGAATCACACTCACCGGAAGTCCAAGGATTCCTGGGGAAGGTTGATCCGCCCAGGGTAAGGCGGGGCCTAAGGTCAGGCCGAAAGGCGTAGCTGATGGACAACAGGTTGCTAATCCTGTCCCGCTATGGAGTCGTTTGACGATGGAGTGACGCAGGAAGCTAGGTGCGCCGGCAGATGGAAGCCGGTCTAAGGGCGAAGCCTGGGTTGGGAGGCAAATCCCCCGATCTAAAGGTGAGACCTGATGGGGAGCGTTCAGCGATGAACGCGAAGGCATTGACGCTCAACTGCCGGGAAAAGCTTCTAAGGAGACGCCATAGCGCCCGTACCCGAAACCGACACAGGTGGACTGGCTGAGAAGGCTAAGGTGAGCGGGAGAACTATCGTTAAGGAACTCTGCAAGTTGACCCCGTAACCTAGGGAGAAGGGGTGCCACAGAGGTGAAGATGGACAATCGGAGCCGGATGTGGTCGCAGAAACCAGGCACAGGCGACTGTTTACTAAAAACACAGGACTCTGCATAAGGCGCAAGCCGAAGTATAGGGTCTGACACCTGCCCGGTGCTGGAAGGTTAAATGGAGGGGTTAGTCGCAAGGCGAAGCTCTGAAATGAAGCCCCAGTAAACGGCGGCCGTAACTATAACGGTCCTAAGGTAGCGAAATTCCTTGTCGGGTAAGTTCCGACCTGCACGAAAGGTGTAACGATCTGTGCGCTGTCTCGACGGTAGACCCGGTGAAATTGTGGTCCTGGTAAAGACGCCAGGTACCCGTGGTGGGACGGAAAGACCCCATGGAGCTTTACTGTAACTTGGTATTGGATTTTGTCCTATGATGCACAGGATAGGTGGGAGGCTTTGAGGTAAGGATCTTGGTTCTTACGGAGCCGTCGTTGGGATACCACCCTTTGTATGATGAAATTCTAACCCTTGAGCGTTGAAACACGCGAGGGGACATTGCCAGGCGGGCAGTTTGACTGGGGCGGTCGCCTCCCAAAGAGTAACGGAGGCGCGCAAAGGTCACCTCGGGGCGAATGGAAATCGCCCATAGAGAGCGTAAGCGTATAAGGTGGCTTGACTGAGAGACTGACGGGTCGATCAGGAACGAAAGTTGGTGCTAGTGATCCGGTGGTTCCGAATGGAAGGGCCATCGCTCAACGGATAAAAGCTACCCTGGGGATAACAGGCTGATCTCGCCCGAGAGTTCCTATCGACGGCGTGGTTTGGCACCTCGATGTCGGCTCATCGCATCCTGGGGCTGAAGCAGGTCCCAAGGGTTGGTCTGTTCGCCCATTAAAGCGGTACGTGAGCTGGGTTTAGAACGTCGTGAGACAGTTCGGTCCCTATCCACCATGGGCGTAAGGTATTTGAGGAGATCTGTTCCTAGTACGAGAGGACCGGAATGGACGAACCGCTAGTGTATCGGTTGTGGCGCCAGCTGCATAAGCCGGGTAGCTATGTTCGGCCGGGATAACCGCTGAAAGCATCTAAGTGGGAAGCCCCCTCCAAGATGAGATACCTCGCTCCTTTGAGGAGATAAGATGCCCGCGAGACGAGCGGATTGATAGGCCGGGAGTGTAAGCGCTGAGAGGTGTTGAGCTGACCGGTACTAAAGCATCGAACCTTTTCTCTCTGATACAGAATTGCTTTTTGTTTGGATGTCGAGTTATGCAGGGTCCGAGAAATGTTTTCTGGTGGTCAAAGCGACAGGGTCCCACCCGGAACCATGCCGAACCCGGAAGTTAAGCCTGTGAGCGCCGATGGTACTGTATGGGGTACATACGGAAGAGTAGGTCGCCGCCAGAAAACAGTATGAATACAACACGAAGCCCCCCAGCCA
>NZ_RQYL01000059.1 GCF_003860125.1 Fretibacterium sp. OH1220_COT-178
TCCTCGGGTCCATGTAGCGCGCACGAAGCTGGTACAGCTCCGTCGTCCGGTCGAAGCGTTCCCCGGCGTACCGGTAGTCGTTCTCCGTCACGCCCGTGTGCGACGTCGTCTCGCCCCACGCGTCGTACGTCCACGTGTCCGTCACCTGGGCCGACTCGTTCGCCAGCATCCGCACCGAGCCGTGGCCGTCGAACAGGTACCAGTACTTCGAACCGCCCCGTTCCATCGCGACGAGATTGTCCCTGCCCCGGGTTAAGCGAACGGCACAGCATTCGGGGCTGCCAAGCCCCGAATGCTGTGCCGTTCGCTTAACTCGACGCGCGGCATAAGCGACCAACACAGCTCGCTACGCTTCTCTGGTTGTCTGCTTATGCCGCGTTGTCGAGGCAAGTAAACCGTAGCCCGTACAAACGTTCAAAAATGGTATGCGGTTACATATGCCGCCGTTTGTTGCCCTGGAATCCCAAACGCTATTTTTTTGTCAAGTTACCGGAACTCAAGATCGATCATTCGTGTGTTGTTTGCTTTTCCCCCCGTGTTCTCCAGGTGTTTGAGTGCGTCCGTACCCTTCAGGGCTCTGTTCTGCCGAGCATAGTAGATGGCCCGTTTCCCTCTTTTGTCCCTTACGTCGATGTCCGCTCCGGCATTGAGCAGCACGCTGACAGCTTCGGGGGTATTATCGTTCGCAGCATACATCAGCGCCGTTTTTCCATCCCTGTCCTTCATATTAGCGTCCGCACCGGATCGGAGCAAGATATCGATGACTTCAGGGCTAGGACTATCGCTTGCCGCATACATCAAGGCCGTTTTACGACTCTCGTCTTTTTCGTTGACGTTCGTGCCGAACTTGAGCAATACGTCGATAGCCTCAAGACTGGGGCTAGATTGCCATACGGCATACATCAAAGCAGTCATGCCGTCTCCATCCCGTTCGTTGACATCCGCACCGGCTTCAAGCAGTGCACCGATGGAATCAGGATTGGAACCGTTGCTTACAGCGTGCATCAGTACCGTCATACCTTCCTCGTCCTTAGCGTTAACATCTGCGCCCGCCTGAAGCAATGTATTGACGATCTCAAGATCGTTTGTAGCAAACATCAGTGCCGTCATACCATCTTTGTTCCTCGCATTGACGTTCACACCGGCATTGAGCAATGCGTGGACAATTTTGAGGTCGGGACTGTCTTGCCATGTAGACTGTCGCCATACGGCATACATCAGTGCCGAAACGCCATTCCTATCCTTTGCGTCCACGTTTGTGTCAGAACGAAGCAACATCCTGACGACTTCAGCTTTGTTGTTTTCGGCAGCTAACATCAGCGCAGTCACGCCATCTTCGTCTTCAGCATTGACATCCGCTCCTGCATCAATCAATCTTTTGATTACCTTTAAGTTTTCCTTGTATGCACATACCGCAAACATCAATGTCGTCATGCCGTCTTCATCCCGTGCATTGACGTCCGCTCCGGCCTCAAGCAGTACCTTCATGAAGTCGGGATTATACACTACATGCATCAGGGGCGTTTTGCCTCGACTATCTCTCGCGTTGACGTCCACACCAGACTCTAGGGCATTTCGGAGCTGCTGCACTGAAGCTGCTCTGCAAATGCTGGAATAATCCGGGTTTTTATCAAAAAAGCTGTGATCTCCGTTAAAGTTCACCTCCCTGTCCAATTTTTCCAGATCGATCTCATTCAGTGCGTGATGCAGGGCGATATCGCGATTGAGATTGAGGTGAGACTTATCAATTTCTTCAGCAGGCTCGCGGGCCCAGATACCGATAAACCTCAAGTCTATGCCTGCGGTTCCCAGAATCAGCCCCCTCGCTTCTCCTTTAAATGACGAGACCATATAATGCTCCGTCAAAATCTCAAGCATGTCCTCTTCGTTGAGTTTTCTTAGAACATAGCCTGCATTCAGCTTCTTCATTAGAGTCAGTTTCCCCATCCAGAGCTTATTAAATCTTGTGCTTTTTAAGTGCATCCTCTATTGACTGTTTACCTCTTAACGATCGAGGAAGTTCCTTTCCTGTTCTTGATAAAAATTTTCCCAACTCTTCATTCCACATATACTTAGTTTTGTCGACCAATATATGAATGTTTGGCTTTTGTGAGCCGCCCATTTCTAAATCTATAGAGATTTTATGACCTTTAACTTTAGTCTCATCAAGGACACGCTTGTTATTGCACCCCGCATTATGTACAAGTACCCCATCGGCGACGAAGTAGGATTGGAAGTCCTCGACCTCGAGGTTGTAGACGGGGATGGGTTTGTCCAGCTTCTCCAGCCTCAGGCCCGTCACAATCCCCGCGTCG
>NZ_RQYL01000060.1 GCF_003860125.1 Fretibacterium sp. OH1220_COT-178
GGATAACTGCAAGCTGTGTGTGGATTCGGTCGCTATCTGACAATCGCGATACGGATTTCGCGATTGTCAGGCGCAGACGACCGGCTCGGGACAACTGCAAGCTGTGTGTGTCGATTTGGTCGCCATCTCGCGAACGCAACAGTTTGGGTTGGCGGGGCGCAGGCGACCGGCTCGGGATAACTGCAAGCTGTGTGTGGATTCGGTCGCCATCTCGCGAACTCAACAGTTTGGGTTGGCGGGGCGCAGATAAACCCTTCCGCCCCTTCGGGCTATCTGATGAAGAAACCAGCCGGACCGAAGGTTTGCGTAGCACTCTGCACAGCTCTTCCCTTCGGGGAATCGCTGGCAGTCTGGCCGTCCCCTTGCATAAGTGAGGCAGCAAATCTTTGAGTTACGCGCAGCCGAACTTATAAGCAGACGACCGGCCAACGCAGTGCGCCGTGTCCGTCGCTTAGGAGCTTTATCAGTTGCTTTACCAGGGAGGCAGGGGGCATTGGCCCCCCTGATGAAGCAACTAAGCGACCCGCACAACTCGCTTTCGCTCGTTGGCGCTCTGCTTATGCAAGGGGGGCCGCAGGGGCTGGGTTGCGGCAGGAATACGGAAAAATCTCTTTAGAGTACAGTGGCGTCACAAGCCAAAAAAGAACAGGAAGGTGATCAAAGTGAGAAAGCGTGTTTATTCGGTCGTATCGGTGTTTCTGGCGTTGCTGCTGGGCCTGTCCGCCCCGGCTGGGGCGGAGCTCCTCTTCGCGCGGCTGGACGGCAACTATGCCAACGCGACGTTGGGAATCGTACTGGGAGACGGCAATCCCGTCCATCCTCTGGTCAGCAACATGGGGGGCAATCAGGGACAGGGCATCTACCCGTTCCTCAATGCGGAAGGAAAATTTCGTGTCGCCGTAACGCTCTATACTCAGGGTAAGGCTGACGTCGTCAACATCCATGCCCCGGGGCCGAAGGAGGGATGGGCGGCTCCCGAGACCTGGAATCGTCCCGCGGAGTCGGTCGGATCTCTTCGGAACATTCGCTCCCTAGTGGCGATGGGAGGGGCCCTTTTCGGAACGGGCTACGATGTGTCCCAGGTCTCCCGCCTGGCGCCCGCCAGCGGGGATCGGTACGTGGAGGACAAGACGTATGCCTACGTTTCGTCGGCGCCGGGGTACGACGCTCACGGCGAGGGGTTGGTGGCCTACAACGACAAGCTCTATGCCATTTTCTCGGAAGGGCGCGATATCTGGACCGCCTCGGGCGACTATGCGCCCAATCACCTGGTCAAGCTCGACAAGGACTTGAACGTCTTGGAGAAGAAGCCGATGTTGGGCAGAAATCTCGGCGGCTCGGTCCCCGGCGCCTTCCTTCGTCAGGGCAATCTGCTCTACGTCGCCACGCTGGGCGGCACTCAGCCCGTCGAGAACGCCTACAATCCGGCCTCCTGCGTGGAGATCGTCAATCTGGATACGATGGAGATCTCGGCACCTTTGAAGGCGGAGGCGGTGAAGGCGGCGGACCCCACATTCGGACACATGTTCGGGGCCGTGGCGTCGGCCTGGGACAAGATCTATGTGCAGGCCACGAAGTGGAGCCAGGCGGATGGCTACAGCATCCGCGTGTACGAGACTACGGCGGAGCGTCTTGCCAAGGGGGACCTGGGAACTCTGCTGAAGGATTTCCAGGGAAAGAACGGCTATGCTTCGGGCCTGTCCTACGATTCGGAGCGGAAATACCTTTGGGTCGGTGCGGGATTCAGCCTGTGGCGTTATGACGGGAGCGGCTGGAAGGAATTCGATTCCAATGCCCTCGGCGGCAACCTCTCGAGCTATGCGGCGATTTCCGCCCCGGCGGGCTCGCTCAATCCTCCGGCCCCCGCTCCGGGCCCCAATCAGAACCAGCCGAAGAGCGGTTCCGGCGGCGGCTGCGATACGGGGCTTGGCTGGATGCTGTTGCTGGCGGTCGTCCCGGTGGTTGGGCGGCGAAGGAGCTAACCCCTCCGGCCCACTTCCCCTTACATAGGTGAGGCAGCAAATCTTTGAGTTACGCGTAGCCGAACTTATAAGCAGACGACCGGCAAGCGCAGTGCGCCGTGTCGGTCGCTTAGGAGCTTTATCAGGGGTTTCATCAGGGGAGGCAGTGATTTGCCGTCCAGTTTATCCACGATCCGAACAAGGGTGGAGCGCTGTGCTCCACCCTTGTTCGGGCCGGCGTTCGGGAAGGAAGTCGAGGCATGAGGATCTGGAGCTCCCCCTGCGGGGACGAGGCGCATCACTACAACAAATCCGTGGTCCTGACCTTTTCGGGGCCGCG
>NZ_RQYL01000061.1 GCF_003860125.1 Fretibacterium sp. OH1220_COT-178
CCGTCTCGCCCGTCAGCTGGTTCAGCGCGTTGTAGGTGTAGGTCGTCGCCACGCCGCCCACGCTCTTCGAAACGCGGTTCCCCGCCGCGTCGTAGGCGGTCCGCTTCTCCTGCCCCGCAAAACAATAACTCTTATTCGATTGTCAAAAATCAGGAAATTCTGTAATTTTGTTCAATTTCCTTTTCCATCGTCGTTCATAACATCATCGCAGGAAAGCTACAGGTAGACCTACCCACTTAAAAAGGCGAGGAGCCCCAAAAAATCCCCCTTGCTTAAAAATCAAGGTTTGTAGAGAGCAATTCCAAATTGAGCATTCAACGAAGCCAAAAGCGCTATTGTTTCTTTTGAGAGGCATAGCTCGGGTGCATCGCCGTTTTTCATCACGACAACACCACCAAAGTCTACACCAATTTCATAATCTTTGACCAGTTGCTGAAGAACCTCCACTTTTGCTCCGAGCTTTCCGAGCATGGAGATCATTTCATCAAATTTTTCCTGCAGGCATCTGCAGTGAGATTGTTCGGTTACCATGTACCAGTAGTAAAGAGGATTGGGTATCACTACAGTTTGTCTGCATTTTTTAGGTTCCACGCCTAATAAATTGGTAATAACATCCAAGGGCGAAGGGTAAAAAACGCTAAAGTCAACTTGGATCTGGGGATACACAGAACTCTTTTTTTTCAATTAAATTCCTTCCTTATTAATACAAAAAACTCAGTCAGATGCCATTGGGCATCTGATTGAGTTTTTTGGCTAATTGTAAAATAAGCCTGTATATATCGACTCTAACCCCTTACGAACTCCTTCCAAGATTACCTCCTTTGTGCTTTTATCCACATTTATATTGTACCGTTTTCCCATACTACCGACAAACGCTTTTTTAAAGTCTTTCGCATTTTTATAGCCAAAATGCTGCCCAACGCGATTTGCCTTTGCATTATTTAGGCATTTATTATGCACCAACACGCCACTTCCGACGAAGTAGGATTGGAAGTCCTCGACCTCGAGGTTGTAGACGGGGATGGGCTGGTCCAGCTTTTCCAGCCTCAGGCCCGTCACAATCCCCGCGTCGCCGGACAGGGCGTGGATGCTGTCCCCAACCGAGAGGTCGCCCGCCGCAACCCAGCCCTTGCCCACGACATAGAACGGGTGGCTGGTCGTCGCGTCGACGACGCCCCGGCTCGTCTCGATGTGCAGGAGCTCGTCGTTCTCCCGCACGAAGACCTCTTTGGCTGCCTTCAGCGCCCTCTCGCCGGTCTCGACGTTATGGGGCAGGGCCCCCCGGTAAAGCTGGGAGCCCCTTTATATCACTTCAATCAGAGAAATCGCGGAACAAATCGTCAATTTCTTTACTGTTACTGATATCTTTACAAGCAAAAATCTCACCAGGACTTATAAATTTCTCAATCTCAATTGAGCCGTCCTCCATGAATTCAACTTCCCAATGCTGTCCAGGAACAGCTATTTCAACCATTATAGCTTCATCACGGACTTTATTAAGCTGATAGTAAATTTTTTTCTCCTCAAGCATGTTAAGAAAACGCAATAGCTCCTGCATCTATTGCCCCTCCTACTTATCAAACCGGTGACTGGTTAGTAGCTTCCAAATCGTCTTGTAACCCGTTTTGTTTTGTTGCGCAAGCCGGCGCACAGTTTCCAGTGTCAGGGGGAGCAATTCATCCCAAGAAGGGCCTCCTGGATCCAAGGGAGCATTTTTAATGCTTGCCTTTTTCCCTTTTATAAATTCACGGACAGTTTTGTTTAAATCTATCGCAAGTTGAAGCTCCCTCAGAAATTCAGCCATTGACAAATGTCCACTGAGCACTGCATCTAAAATTTCAATCGTAATGTAACTGATGACAGAGAAAACTACAATTGCTTCCGCACGAGGGACCAGCATCCCCAATACGACCCAGAAGTTCAGTCCGCTCGACCCAGCGAGGATGCTCTGCCCCGCCATGGCGCCGCCCATCTCGCCCAGCGACCACAGGCCCGTCGGGTCCGTGTTGGTCACGGGGTTCGC
>NZ_RQYL01000062.1 GCF_003860125.1 Fretibacterium sp. OH1220_COT-178
TTCGACCGGACGACGGAGCTGTACCAGCTTCGTGCGCGCTACATGGACCCGAGGACGGGGACGTTCCTTAGCCTGGACCCGCACCAGGGGAACCGGCACGACCCGCAGAGCCTGCACAAGTATATGTATGCGCACGCGAACCCCGCGACCAACACGGACCCGACGGGCCTGTGGTCGCTGGGCGAGATGGGCGGCGCCATGGCGGGACAGAGCATCCTCGCTGGGTCGAGCGGACTGAACTTCTGGGTCGTATTGGGGATGCTGGTCCCTCGTGCAAAAGAGATTGTAGGAGCAACAATTGCGCTTTCGCTGCTTACCGAAAGATATATGGATGCGGCGCTTAACGGCGACATAAGATTTGTGGAGCTGTTAAGCGTATTGACGAGAGCTATTTTAGACACGCTGACAGCATCCAATAAGGCAGCCAACAGCATTGTATTCTCTCAAAGCCTGTTTTCTCCAGAAGAGATTAAAGGTGCTATTGACAAACTTAAAACCGACCATAAAAAAGTAGAGCATATTCAAGATGAGAAACACCTTTGGAAAAACAGACTTAATTTAGACCCCAAAGACCCCAAGGATTGGGAAGAAATCATATTGATTATACAAGCTGTTCTGGCAAGCGGAACAGAGGAGAAGTATGGCGTTGCGCTTAAGAGAAGTCTGGAAGTTGGTAAGGAAATCGTATCGGTTACATACACAATAATAGATGGGGTCATAAGAATCTCTGACGCATGGGTTAAATATTGATGGGCTTAGACAGAGGTAAAAGAAATGGAACAATCTGAGTTCGAGGGGAAAGTAATGGAAAAAATACTTAACTCTCCCGAGAAACCGTATTGTATCCTTAAGAATCAGTATTTGAATGCTACTATTACTTCGCGTAAGCTGACTCAAGTTGGTTTTTTTACTAACTTTAAAGTTCCGAACAAATTAATTGTTCCCGGTATGAAGGGACTGATTATGGATGTGTACGCAAAATTCGACAACTCCGATTCAACTTGCTTATTTATATTATTTGTGCGTAACGGTAAAATAGATTTTTTGGAAGGCGTTATGTCAGATGGTGATAGACCCTCTAACTACGACAAAGCTATTTTATGTTATGCTTTCAAAGATAGAAGACAACATGAAATAGAGAACTACAATTAGTTTCAAATAATCAAGAAGCCTTAAACATCTTTATGCATGGCGATTATGCCATGCATAAAGATAGTTTGGTCGCTGGGCGAGTCGAGCGGACTGAACTTCTGGGTCGTATTGGGGATGCTGAAAGGGGCGGCCTACAGCATCCAGTTTGCGTGCTCCATGCGCAGCCTCGTCGTGGCGATGCTGACGGGCGACGCCGAGGAATTTCTGCACGCGCTGTCGAACGGAATGGTGTCGTTCATGAGTCTGATGGGCGTCTGCGAGTCGCATCTTGCGATGCAGATCCTGACGAAGGCGCTTGCGGCGTATGGCGTGAAGGGGAACGCCGAGGCGTTCCTGAAGGCCAAAGAGAAGAACGACGTTGCGGGGATGCTGGAGGCCGGTCTGAATATCGCGCTGGACATCATCACGCTGTTCTCGAGCTGCTTCGACGGGGACACGCCTGTGGCGACGGAGACGGGCTTCAAGCGCATCGATGAAATCCGGGCCGGAGACCGCGTGTGGTCGTACAACGTCGAGACCGGCGAGAGGGCGCTGAAGGCAGTCAAAGAGGTCTTCGTGCGGGAGAACGACGAGCTTCTGCACATCGAGACGAGCCGGGGCGTCGTCGACGCGACGACCAGCCACCCGTTCTACGTCGTGGGCAAGGGCTGGGTTGCTGCGGGCGACCTCTCGGTTGGAGACAGCATCCATGCCATCTCCGGCGACGCGGGGATTGTGACGGGCCTGAGGCTGGAGAAGCTGGACAAACCCATCCCCGTCTACAACCTCGAGGTCGAGGACTTCCAATCCTACTTCGTCG
>NZ_RQYL01000063.1 GCF_003860125.1 Fretibacterium sp. OH1220_COT-178
GCGAACCCCGTGACCAACACGGACCCGACGGGCCTGTGGTCGCTGGGCGAGATGGGCGGCGCCATGGCGGGGCAGAGCATCCTCGCTGGGTCGAGCGGGCTGAACTTCTGGGTCGTATTGGGGATGCTGGTCCCTCGTGCGGAAGTAATTGTGGTTTTTTCTGTCATCAATTGCATTACGATTGAGCTTTTAGATGCGGTACTCAGTGGCCATGTGTCAATGACCGATTTCCTGAGTGAGATTGAAATGGTCTCATCCTTATTAAGAAACCTTTCAGTTCTCCTCTCCTCAAAAAAGTCGCCATCTCCTCCATCAAAATTGAAAGATGGTGATAAAGTTAAAACTCCTGATTCACATCCTAGTGACTGGTCAAAAAATAAAGATGGAAGTTACACGCATAAAAAAACAGGTTGGAATGCCAAAAAAGATCCATCTCAACATGGTGGCCCACATTGGGATATGAAACCACCGAGAGGATCAGGGCATGTGAATGTAGGTCCCGATGGAAATATTTTTGGAGGCTCACATTAACTTATGGGAAAGATTCGTCTTAATGAATTAAATAAGGCTTTACGCCAATGTGGCATAGGACTCGATCTCGACGAAATTGAAAATACCCCCTGTTTTGAAGTGTATCATACCCATGCTTGGAACCATGGTTATGATGGCTTTTATGGAATAATGGTATATGAAGATGGAAGCTATACACCTGGTACTGCAGGTTTCCATGGAACAAGACGGCAATTTTATAAGGATATGCATGAAACTATCAGTTTTCTGCTTGAGTATTTTCGTTTCAAAAATATTCAGGAGTTGATTATAGCACCATGTTACCGGTACAATCAGTTTTCAAACGATGCAGAATATAGCACAGAATATAAAGATATTTACGAGGAAATATATGCTTTTCTGCGAAAAAATAATATTCGGAAAAATGAACGCTCCGGTATAAAAACAAACATCGAAGATGATATTGGGCCACTGGAGATGATTGTAGAAGGAGCTTTCAGAGGTGTTTCGGAATTATGTTTATTTGCACCAATTCATAAGATACTTATCGCTCCGGATCATCATTTCGGTTTTACATTTTTTACTCAACAAAAATCACTTGAAATGGAAATAATCGTTGAATTATTGAGTGACTATTTGAATTTGCACTGCCTTGATTGCCAAAATTGAAAGCAACCAAAGCCTGAACCAGTTCTGACGGGCGACGCCAAGGAATTTCTGCACGCGCTGTCGAACGGCATGGTGTCGTTCATGAGTCTGATGGGCGTCTGCGAGTCGCATCTTGCGATGCAGATCCTGACGAAGGCG
>NZ_RQYL01000064.1 GCF_003860125.1 Fretibacterium sp. OH1220_COT-178
AAGCCGTGGCATATCGAGTCCATAGACCTCGATGCCGATAGAAACCGCCTTGATATTCGCGTCGACTTTACGAAAGGAGCTAAATTTTCCTGCCCATCGTGCGGGACGGAGAATCGGTGCGTTCATGATACGGCAGAAAGAACCTGGCGACACCTCGACTTCTTCCAGTTTGAAACCTATGTGACTGCTCGCGTTCCGCGTGTGAAGTGCGGAACATGCGGAGTCCATCAGGTCTGTGTTCCCTGGGCACGCGAGGGCAGCGGCTTCACTCTGCTTTTCGAACGGCGGATAATCGACCTGGCTCCTGTGATGCCTGTCAAGACGTTGGGCCAAAAGCTGGGTGTGACCGATACCCGCGTGTGGAGGCTTGTAGGGCACCACTTAAGTTGTGCGCTGGAAAAACTGGACCTCTCCCGTGTCACTCGTGTTGGCTTCGATGAAACGTCCAGCCGCCGTGGACATGACTATGTCTCCATCTTTGTGGACCTTGACACGAGGCGCGTCATATTCGTGACGGATGGGAAGGATTCTTCGGTGGTAGCCCGCTTTCGAGCGTTTCTGACGGAACATGGCGGTCGGGCTGAGAACATTCGGCAGCTGTGCTGTGACATGTCTCCTGCATTCATCAAGGGAGCAGGAGAGAATTTCCCCATGGCGGAGCTGACGTTTGACAAGTTCCACGTCATCAAGGTCGTCAATGAGGCCGTGGACCGGACACGACGAGAAGAACGCAAGACGAGCGTTCTTCTGAGCCATACGCGCTATCTTTGGCTGAAGTCCCCGGAGAAACTGACGGCGGAACAGAGAGTGCGGCTTGAAGAATTGAGTTTCAAGAAGTGTAATCGAAAGACAGCGAGGGCGTATCATCTGAAGCTGATTTTCCAGGACATATTCAGTCGAGGGCGGCCGGTTTCGGAAGGCACGGCATTACTGAAGAGATGGTACTTTTGGGCAAGGCACAGCCGTCTTGAAGCGATGAAGGAAGCAGCAAAGACGATTAAGGCACATTGGCATGGGATTCTGCAATGGTTTACCTCTCAGGTCAACAATGCTGTTCTTGAGGGGACCAACAGTCTGGTGCAGGCTGTGAAAGCGAAGGCACGGGGATATCGAAACAAACAGACCTTCATCGATATGATTTACCTCGTCGCAGGACATTTGAATTTGACTGAATAGTTCCTTACCCACACAGAATAACGAGGAACC
>NZ_RQYL01000065.1 GCF_003860125.1 Fretibacterium sp. OH1220_COT-178
TCGCTGACGGCGGCGATCACGAAGTGTCTTTCGACTCAGAAGTGGGCGGATTTCACGGCGTACGACATGATCGACAAGGCCCCGGAGGAGCGTGAGCGCGGGATCACGATCAACATCTCGCACGTGGAGTACCAGACGGAGAACCGCCACTACGCGCACATCGACTGCCCGGGGCACGCGGACTACATCAAGAACATGATCACGGGAGCGGCGCAGATGGACGGCGCGATCCTGGTTGTGAGCGCAGCGGACGGCCCGATGCCTCAGACGCGCGAGCACGTTCTTCTTGCGCGTCAGGTGAACGTCCCCGCGCTTGTGGTTTTCATGAACAAGACGGACCAGGTTGATGATCCCGAGCTTCTGGACCTTGTGGAGATGGAGATCCGAGAGCTTCTGAACAAGTACGAGTTCCCGGGCGACGACATCCCGATCGTGCGCGGTTCTGCGCTTGAGGTGCTTGAGAAGGGCAACGGTACGCGCGAGGACCCGATCTGCAAGCCGATCTGGGATCTGATGGATGCTTGTGACAGCTACATTCCCGAGCCTGTTCGCGAGACGGACAAGCCCTTCCTGATGCCCGTGGAGGACGTGTTCACGATCACGGGGCGCGGTACGGTAGTGACGGGCCGCGTTGAGCGCGGGATCATCAAGGCGGGCGAGGAGGTTGCGATCGTCGGGATGAAGACGGACATCAAGAAGACGGTTGCGACGTCTCTTGAGATGTTCCGCAAGATTCTGGACGACGCGGTTGCGGGAGACAACGTCGGAATTCTGCTTCGCGGAGTGGACAAGGACGAGGTCGAGCGAGGACAGGTGCTGGCGAAGCCGGGCAGCGTGACGCCTCACACGAAGTTCAAGGCGGAGGTGTACGTACTGAAGAAGGAGGAAGGGGGCCGGCATACGCCGTTCTTCGCGGGTTACAAGCCCCAGTTCTACTTCCGGACGACGGACGTGACGGGCGGCATCAAGCTTCCGGATGGAGTTGAGATGGTGATGCCCGGGGATAACGCGACGTTCGAGGTGGACCTCATCGTTCCGATCGCGATGGAGGAGGGTCTCCGCTTCGCGGTGCGCGAGGGCGGCCACACGGTCGGCGCCGGCGTCGTCACCAAAATTCTTCAGTAG
>NZ_RQYL01000066.1 GCF_003860125.1 Fretibacterium sp. OH1220_COT-178
TCCCGGGTTCTGCGGGGCCGAGAGAGGGTTTTATGACGAGAGGGATTGAGGCCATTGGGAAGGAGCAGGGAGGGATCGATATGCCCGTAGGAGACAGGTCGAGGGGGCCGCGCTATTTTCTGCGATTCGTGGTGCTGATGGTCGTTGTGGTCGTGTCGGGGTGGCTGTACTACCGCTACGGCCCGGACGGTCTGGAGTTCGAGTGGCTGCTGGAACCCCAGTTCAATTGTGCTACTCCGTTTGGGCACGGGGTGGCTTGGGTACAGGAGAAGGAGGGCGGGCCGTACAAGCTGATCGACAAGAAGGGGCGTGCCCTGGTCAGGGATTTCTCCGCGAAATATGTATCGCCTGCCGATGTCCTCTCGTATTTCCGAGGCCCCGGGAACCTTGAGGGCTATGTGGACCTCACTGGAAAGGTTGTCGTTCCTCCCCGATACCAGTCTGTCAGCGGGATCAAAGATGGATTTGGAGTTGTGGAGAGCGGCGACCTATCCGGGATCATCGACGAGAAGGGACGGCCTGTGCTGCCGATCATGTACGAGGAGTTCATCTACATCTTCGGCGCGAACCTCTTTGGGGTAAAGAGCGGGGACAAGTGGGGGTACGTGAACGGCAGGAACGAGGCGATCACGGACTTCGTGTTCGACGAGCCCCCGACATCCACTTGCCCCCGGGGGACCTGCGTCGCCGTTCTGAACGGTAAGAGCGGCCTGCTCGATGAAAAGGGGCGTTGGGTCCTCCCCGCCTCGTATGACCAAATTTATAGCGTCGTGCGAGGGGAGGCGGAGGAGAACCCGAAGATCGGGGTCTGCCGCGACGGCAAGGTGGGGTTCGTGGATCTACAGGGCAACACGGTCATCGACTTTCAGTTCTGGGGTCCGCGATGGCCGCGTTGTTACCGGTTCTCCGAGGGGCTGGCGTCGGTGGCTCTCTCCGACCC
>NZ_RQYL01000067.1 GCF_003860125.1 Fretibacterium sp. OH1220_COT-178
CTTTGAAACCTTCCTTTGAGGGATGGAAACAAAAGAATATGTTGGATATAGGTGTCGGCAGGAAACCTTTGAAACCTTCCTTTGAGGGATGGAAACAGTCGGCCGTGAAGGGCGTCAGCGTCAGCTTCACGCTTTGAAACCTTCCTTTGAGGGATGGAAACCAGGCGCGTCACGCATTCGAATCGACCTAGTGATCCTTTGAAACCTTCCTTTGAGGGATGGAAACTTGTTTTCAGGGCAACGACCCCCGAACGCTACAGTCCTTTGAAACCTTCCTTTGAGGGATGGAAACGCAATAAACGCAGCAATACCAAGCGTTTACAGCTAAGCTTTGAAACCTTCCTTTGAGGGATGGAAACGACACTATTTTCGACGATGACCCGCAAAGGACGCGTGCTTTGAAACCTTCCTTTGAGGGATGGAAACAGGACGGGTGAGTGCGCTTGTACTCTGCGTTTACGAACTTTGAAACCTTCCTTTGAGGGATGGAAACCCCGTCCTTGAATGGCATCTCCGTTCACGAGACAGACTTTGAAACCTTCCTTTGAGGGATGGAAACATTTAATCTGTTTCGATTTGCTTGTTTCGTCCCTTTCTTTGAAACCTTCCTTTGAGGGATGGAAACGCTGGAAACCAGGGATTCCGTGGGCCTGTGCAAGGGCTAAAAGCCTTTGAAACCTTCCTTTGAGGGATGGAAACTGAATGCTAAAACCTTCAGGCAAGCGGCTTCAGCTCCCTTTGAAACCTTCCTTTGAGGGATGGAAACGTGTGTGCGGCTTTGGTGCGTTCGCCATTCGCAAACTTTGAAACCTTCCTTTGAGGGATGGAAACCATGAACCATTCCGCTTGAGTTTGTACTTCAGGGTGCTTTGAAACCTTCCTTTGAGGGATGGAAACTGCCCAAAAGGAAGGGCAAAATCTAACTAAAAGGAAGCTTTGAAACCTTCCTTTGAGGGATGGAAACGCAATAAACGCAGCAATACCAAGCGTTTACAGCTAACTTTGAAACCTTCCTTTGAGGGATGGAAACATTTAATCTGTTTCGATTTGCTTGTTTCGTCCCTTTGCTTTGAAACCTTCCTTTGAGGGATGGAAACCAAAGCACATAAACGCAAGCACGGACAGCTATGCGCCTTTGAAACCTTCCTTTGAGGGATGGAAACAAATGACCCTGCGCTACGCCCACCTGGCGCCGGAGGTGCTTTGAAACCTTCCTTTGAGGGATGGAAACCCATTCGTTCGATTTTCTGATGGAGAGCGCTATCGACTTTGAAACCTTCCTTTGAGGGATGGAAACATTTAATCTGTTTCGATTTGCTTGTTTCGTCCCTTCTTTGAAAC
>NZ_RQYL01000068.1 GCF_003860125.1 Fretibacterium sp. OH1220_COT-178
AGTTTCCCCTCCTCACGGCGCCTGCGGGAGAAAAGAGGGTACTCCGGCGGCGTCTTGGAGAGGATTTTCAGCGTCCCCACATCCACCGGCCCCGTCCCCCCCACCGGCCCTGCCGAAGGCCCCACACCGGCGCCCGCCGCGCCGCCGGAGCCGCCTCCGGCAGTGCCCGGCGCGGGAACACGACCCCGAACAACCGCCGTAATCTCTCCACCCGGCCCCTCCGCCGGCGGAGCGGGAACGGGATCGGCCCTGCGCACACGCTTCGGTTGGGGAACCGGCGGCTTGGATTTGGGTTGTTTTTTAGGTCTGGGATTTTTTTTCTGGACCGGATCGGCCTTAGCCTCGTGCCTGAGACTTTGCGGCTGGTCTTTCCTCTGCGGGATGGAGGATGGAGAGGGAGGCCCGGTACTCGGCCCGTCTCCCGGCAGGCCGCCTCCGTCGGAGCGGGACCGGCCCGCAACGCCCGCCGGACGGACCAGAATGAGCTTCAGAGCGGGACGGGGCTCCGGGGCCTCCCTCTCCGCGGGAAGGAGAAAAAGCGCGGCGTGGAAGGCCAGGCTCAGGGCCGCGGGCAAAGTCCATCGGCGCAGAAAACACGGGCTCACGGGGCCCCTCCCTGCAGCGCAAGCCCCGCGCTCTCCAGCCCCGAACGCCGAAGGAGATCCAGAAGCTCCGCGACGGCCCCATAGGGCGCCGTGCGGTCCCCCGCCAGCAGGATGTCCTGGCTCTCGGCCGCGGCCTGCGAGGCCAGAGCGGGGACGTCGGCGCTCGTCACCGCGGCTCCGCCCCAAAGGACCGTGCCGTCCGCCCTCACCGACACC
>NZ_RQYL01000069.1 GCF_003860125.1 Fretibacterium sp. OH1220_COT-178
GGTGTCGGTGAGGGCGGACGGCACGGTCCTTTGGGGCGGAGCCGCGGTGACGAGCGCCGACGTCCCCGCTCTGGCCTCGCAGGCCGCGGCCGAGAGCCGGGACATCCTGCTGGCGGGCGATCGTGCGGCACCTTACGGGGCCGTCGCGGAGCTTCTGGAGCTCCTTCGGCGTTCGGGGCTGGAGAGCGCGGGGCTCGTGCTTCAGGGAGGGGTCCCGTGAGCCCCTGTTTTCTGCGTCGATGGACTTTGCCCGTCGTTCTCAGCCTGGCCTTCCACGCCGCGCTTTTTCTCCTTCCCCCAAGGAGGGAGGCCCCGGAGCTCCGTCCGGCTCTGAAGCTCACCCTGATCCGTCCGGCGCGCGTTGTGGGCCGGTCCCGCTCCGACGTAGGCGGCCTGCCGGGAGACGGGCCGAATACGGGGCGCTCCTCTCCATCCTCCGCCCCCCAAAGGAGGGCCGAGCCTCCAAGGCCCAAGCCCGAGGCGAAGCAACCGGCCCTGAAATCCAGTGTCAGACCCAAAAGCCAGCCGAAGTCCAAGCCGCCGGTTCCCCAACCGGAGCGTGTGCGCAGGGCCGATCCCGTTCCCTCTCCGTCGGTGCAGGAGCCGGATGGAGAGATTGCGGCGGTTGTTCGGGGTCGTGTTCCCGCGCCGGGCACTGCCGGAGGCGGCTCCGGCGGCGCGGCGGGCGCCGGTGTGGGGCCGTCGGCGGGGCTGGCCGGCGGGACGGGGCCGGTGGATGTGGGGACGCTGAAAATCCTCTCCAAGACGCCGCCGGAGTACCCTCTTTTCTCCCGCAGGCGCCGTGAGGAGGGGAAACT
>NZ_RQYL01000070.1 GCF_003860125.1 Fretibacterium sp. OH1220_COT-178
ATTTCGGACAGGGTCTGGGGGTTGCTGGAACCTCTTCTTCCGGGTCGTAAGGGTTCCTGGGGCGGGAAAGCCCGGGACAATCGTCTCTTCATCAACGCGGTGTTCTGGATTTTGCGTACCGGTGCACCCTGGCGGGATTTGCCTCCCGATTACGGGGACTGGAAGAACACGCATCGCCGGTTCTGCCGTTGGCGGGACAAGGGAATCTGGGAGAAGCTGTTGGAACAGCTTGTGGTTGATCCGGATTTCGAATGGCTGATGATAGACGCCACACACATTAAGGTGCATCCGCATGCGTCGGGGGCGAGGGGAGGCAATCAGGAGATGAGCCGGACAAAAGGGGGCTCAACACCAAGATACACCTGGCCGTGGATGCGCATGGTATGCCGGTCCGAATCCTTGTTACAGAGGGTACCCGAGCGGATTGCCGCGAGGCCTGTAAGTTGATTGAGGGGATTGATGCGGCCAATCTGTTTGGGGACCGAGCCTACGACACGAACGAGATTGTGGAGGCGGCGCAGGCGGCAGGAATGGAAGTGGTCATCCCACCGAAGAAGAACCGTAAGGAGGTTCGGGAGTACAAGAAGCATCTTTATGAGTTTCGGCATTTGGTGGAGAATGCGTTTTTGCATTTGAAGCGATGGCGGGGTATTGCTACACGGTATGCAAAAAATGCCGCATCCTTTGTTGCCGCGGTACAAATTCGCTGCATTGCTCTTTGGGCTAACATCTTGTGACGACA
>NZ_RQYL01000071.1 GCF_003860125.1 Fretibacterium sp. OH1220_COT-178
TGTTTCCATCCCTCAAAGGAAGGTTTCAAAGCCATCGGTCAATATCTCGTCGACGTAAATTTCCCGTGTTTCCATCCCTCAAAGGAAGGTTTCAAAGATCGGATCGTCGAGTTCCTCCAATACGGCTTGGCCCGTTTCCATCCCTCAAAGGAAGGTTTCAAAGTTGCGTTTGATGAGGTAGCCCTTATCTCGAAGCCATGTTTCCATCCCTCAAAGGAAGGTTTCAAAGCGTCTATCTCCCGCAGGTTGCCCGTGACGTCCTCAGGTTTCCATCCCTCAAAGGAAGGTTTCAAAGGCGCGGCTTGTTACCGCTCGAAAGAGCCTGGAACACCGGGGTTTCCATCCCTCAAAGGAAGGTTTCAAAGGTCCATCGCCCAGCCCTGGCTCGTCTTCGTAAACGCGTTTCCATCCCTCAAAGGAAGGTTTCAAAGGTCGGACTCGTGCAGGAAAACACGGACCATATCTTGTTTCCATCCCTCAAAGGAAGGTTTCAAAGAGTGTTTCAAGGTGCCACGGAACAGGCGAAATTCAAGTTTCCATCCCTCAAAGGAAGGTTTCAAAGATCCGGATATCGAGGAATTTTCGCCCGGCGCTTCTCGTTTCCATCCCTCAAAGGAAGGTTTCAAAGGCTACATGGGAAAACGAGAGCTCGATGATCCCAGGCGTTTCCAT
>NZ_RQYL01000072.1 GCF_003860125.1 Fretibacterium sp. OH1220_COT-178
GGCTGCCAGCGGACGCCCAGCCCCGCCGTCAGCAGGTCCGTCCAGCCCACCTCGCCCTGCATGTCGTAGTAGTTCCGCCCCACGTAGCGCAGCTCCGAGAAAGCGGAAAAACGCTCCCACTTGCGGGTCGCCCGCAAGAGCCCCTCCCACTCGGGCCGGTTCGCCAGCGGGTCGCCGTCCATGTAGCCGGGCGTCTCGTTCTTCGGGTCCATCCAGGTGGCAGCCAGGTAGAGGGCCCACTTCTCCCACTCCGCGCTCACCTCCAGCTCCGTCCCGATCACCCGGGCCTTGCCGATGTTCACATACTGGGCAAACCGGGGGTTGGTCATGAGGTAGTCGATCAGGTCGTCCGAATGGCGGCCGAAGACCGTCAGCTCGGCGGCGGCCGACCCGCCCCAGAGCTCACCCTTCCAGGCCAGTCCCGCGTCCCACTGCGTGCCGCTCTCCCACCTCAGGCTCGGGTTCGGGATGACGAAAGCCCCGTCCCCGTAGAGCTCATAGAGGTTCGGAGCCCGATTGTACGTACCGCCCGTCAGCTTCAGCGTCCATCGGTCGCTCATCCGCCAGGCCAGCGCCGCCCCCCAGGAGAACTCCGTTCGGCCGTCGGCGGCGTTCCAGCGCACCACCGGCGTCAGCCAGAGGCCGTCGCCCCT
>NZ_RQYL01000073.1 GCF_003860125.1 Fretibacterium sp. OH1220_COT-178
GAGCTCGTGGTGGTGGACAACAAGTCGGACAAGGTCGAGGCGGCCAATGCGGTGACGCGCCTGATCGAGCACGACAAGGTCAACGCCATCATCGGGACTTACGGCTCCTCTCTGGCGATGGCGGGCGGAGAGGTGGCCGAGAAGGCGGGGATCCCCGTGATGGGGACCTCTCCCACGAATCCCTTGGTGACGTTGGGCAAGAAGTTCTACTTCCGCGCGTGCTTCATCGACCCGTTCCAGGGGGCCGGTGCGGCGACCTACGCCTTCAGGGAGCTGGGCTTCAGGAGGGCCGCCATCCTCACCGACGTCGCCAGCGACTACAGCGTGGGGCTGAGCAGCTTCTTCAAGCGGGCCTTCGCCAAGATGGGCGGGGAGATCGCGGCCGAGCTGAAGTACCAGTCGGGGGACCAGGACTTCACGGCCCAGCTGACCGAGCTGATCTCCAAGAAGCCGGATTTCGTGTTCCTGCCCGCCTATTTTACGGAGGGCGCCATCGCGCTGAAGCAGGCCAAGGAGCTGGGGGCGGCGTTCCGATTCATCGGCGGAGACGGCATGGACAACCCCGAGATCGTGACGCTTGGCGGCGACGCGGTGGAGGGTTTCCTGCACACGACGTTCGCCTACGACCCGTCGATGAAGGACATGAACCC
>NZ_RQYL01000074.1 GCF_003860125.1 Fretibacterium sp. OH1220_COT-178
GGGTTCATGTCCTTCATCGACGGGTCGTAGGCGAACGTCGTGTGCAGGAAACCCTCCACCGCGTCGCCGCCAAGCGTCACGATCTCGGGGTTGTCCATCGCGTCCGCCCCGATGAAGCGGAACGCCGCCCCCAGCTCCTTGGCCTGCTTCAGCACGATGGCGCCCTCGGCGAAGTACGCGGGCAGGAACACGATGTCCGGCTTCTTGGAGATCAGCTCGGTCAGCTGGGCCGTGAAGTCCTGGTCCCCCGACTGGTACTTCAGCTCGGCCACGATCTCCCCGCCCATCTTGGCGAAGGCCCGCTTGAAGAAGCTGCTCAGCCCCACGCTGTAGTCGTTGGCGACGTCGGTGAGGATGGCCGCCCTCTTGAAGCCCAGCTCCCTGAAGGCGTAGGTCGCCGCACCGGCCCCCTGGAACGGGTCGATGAAGCACGCGCGGAAGTAGAACTTCTTGCCCAGCGTCACCAGCGGATTGGTGCAGGAGGTCCCGATGGCGGGGATCCCCGCCTTCTCGGCCACCTCTCCGCCCGCCATCGCCAGAGAGGAGCCGTAGGTCCCGATGATGGCGTTGACCTTGTCGTGCTCGATCAGGCGCGTCACCGCATTGGCCGCCTCGACCTTGTCCGACTTGTTGTCCACCACCACGAGCTC
>NZ_RQYL01000075.1 GCF_003860125.1 Fretibacterium sp. OH1220_COT-178
TCGATGCGTTCGACATTCTCGACCGGGATGGTGGAGAGGTCCACCGCCGCCTCGCTGCCCAGGTTCATCAGCACTCCGTCCACGTAGACCGCCACCTGCGCTGCGCTGCTCCCGCGGATGGAGGCCACCGTGTAGGCCCCGCGCCCCTTGGTCTCCACCACGTGCAGGCCCGGAACCTGCTTCAGCAGCTCCGGCAGGTTCTTCTGCTCCCCCCTCATCTCCTGGGGACGCACCACCGTGACCGACCCCGGCGAGAGGAGCAGCGTGTCCTCGTTCTCCGCTACCGAGACGACCCGTTCCTCCGGAAGCTCTACGGCCTCTCGGAGCGGAGCCGCATCCGCGAGGTTCACCCAGAAAATAAACGGCGTCATGACGACGCAAAGAAACGCTCGGCCCCTCATCGGCGAACATCCCCCCGTCGGAAGTGTGAGACAAAACAGGGGAAACCCTTCAAAGGGCTTCCCCTGGAGAAAGCGAACAAACGCTCCATGGACATCCGTCGGCACCCACCCCTCGAGGCATCCAACGAAGAGGCCTCTCGGCAGGTCTCCTGACTCGCGCTCGTCCTAATCCCGAACCTTCTCATCCCCGCACGTGCCGGGGGACAATGGTGCGTATCGGTTTCGTCACGCTTAC
>NZ_RQYL01000076.1 GCF_003860125.1 Fretibacterium sp. OH1220_COT-178
CTTGCACGCAATCGGTTTAGGCTACTCCCCTTTCGCTCACCACTACTCAGGGTATCTCTTCGATTTCTTCTATGTCCGGCTACTGAGATGTTTCACTTTGCCGACTTCGCCCCCGCATACGCGGGTCTCCGGCCTACGCCGGAGGGGTTGCCCCATTCGGATATCCCCGGATCCAGGGTCGCTTGCACCTCCCCGGGGCATTTCGTCGCTTGCCACGTCCTTCTTCGCTGTCGGATGCCATGGCATCCTCCGTGTGCCCTTAGTTCTTTTCTCTCTAATACAGCATTGCCTTCTATTCGGTTGTCAAGTTACACAGGGAAATCTAGCAAAACAGTGGTGGAGATGATCGGATTCGAACCGACGACCCATGGCTTGCAAAGCCATTGCTCTCCCACTGAGCTACATCCCCTTGAACATGATGGTGGGCCGAGGGGGATTCGAACCTCCGACCTCGCGGTTATCAGCCGCGTGCTCTAACCAACTGAGCTATCGGCCCATCACAAAAAACACAGCGCATAAACACAGGCAACACGATAAAACAGCAAGACTTTCGTCCATTCGGAATCGAAAATTCCAACGGACTCCGTCTCCTTAGAAAGGAGGTGATCCAGCCGCACCTTCCGGTACGG
>NZ_RQYL01000077.1 GCF_003860125.1 Fretibacterium sp. OH1220_COT-178
TCGATGCGTTCGACATTCTCGACCGGGATGGTGGAGAGGTCCACCGCCGCCTCGCTGCCCAGGTTCATCAGCACTCCGTCCACGTAGACCGCCACCTGTGCTGCGCTGCTCCCACGGATGGAGGCCACCGTGTAGGCCCCGCGCCCCTTGGTCTCCACCACGTGCAGACCCGGAACCTGCTTCAGCAGCTCCGGCAGGTTCTTCTGCTCCCCCCTCATCTCCTGGGGACGCACCACCGTGACCGACCCCGGCGAAAGGAGCAGCTTGTCCTCGTCGACGGGAGAGGCCACGACCCGCTCCTCGGGGAACTCCGTCGTCCCCAGGGCGGGATCGGTCGGGACCAAAAGGGAAAGGGGGACCAGGATAAAAAAGGCAAAAAGGCTCAAGAAAGAGGTTCCAATTTTCACGGATTCGCATCTCCTCTCCTGATACGAAAAACGGGAGGAGCCCTTCGAGGACTCCTCCCTGTACGCCCAAAACACATTCTGCCTGCACCCGTCCCCCGAGGTACGCGGCAAAACGGATATTCGGCAGGTCTCCTGACTCGCGCTCGTCCTAATCCCGAACCTTCTCATCCCCGCACGTGCCGGGGGACAATGGTGCGTATCGGTTTCGTCACGCTTAC
>NZ_RQYL01000078.1 GCF_003860125.1 Fretibacterium sp. OH1220_COT-178
GTCAGGGATTTCTCCGCGAAATATGTATCGCCTGCCGATGTCCTCTCGTATTTCGAAGGCCCCGGGAACCTTGAGGGCTATGTGGACCTCACTGGAAAGGTTGTCGTTCCGCCCCAATACAAATATGCCGGTGTGATCCAGGATGGGGTGGGAATTGTGAAGAGCGGCGACCTATACGGGATCATCGACGAGAAGGGACGGCCTGTGCTGCCGATCGTGTACGAGGAGTTCATCTACATCTTCGGCACGAACCTGTTCGGGGTGAAGAGCGGGGACAAGTGGGGGTACGTGAACGGCAGAAACGAGGCGATCACGGACTTCGTGTTCGACGAGCCCCCGACGTCCACTTGCCCCCGGGGGACCTGCGCCGCCGTTCTGAACGGTAAGAGCGGCCTGCTCGATGAAAAGGGGCGTTGGGTCCTCCCCGCCTCGTATGACCAAATTTATGGCGTCGTGCGAGGGGAGGCGGAGGAGAACCCGAAGATCGGGGTCTGCCGCGACGGCAAGGTGGGATTCGTGGACCTGCAGGGCAACACGGTCATCGACTTTCAGTTCTGGGGTCCGCGATGGCCGCGTTGTTACCGGTTCTCCGAGGGGCTGGCGTCGGTGGCTCTCTCCGACCC
>NZ_RQYL01000079.1 GCF_003860125.1 Fretibacterium sp. OH1220_COT-178
AGACGAGATTGCAGAATTTGCCGCAGTCCTTTGTTGTCCAGCTTGAAGGCCGGCCGACAGCGTTTACGACGCAGACGATAGAGCTTACCGGCTTCGTGGGCGCTGTAGGCTCCCTTGACGAGATTACGCTGGAGTTCCCTGCTGATCGTCGAAGGGCTTCGGTTCAGGGCTCCGGCAATCTTTCGGCCTTCCGTATCCCCGAGCACGAAGGCACAGTATACTTTCTCGTTCTGTTGCTGTAAGATGAGGGCAACCCATGGGTGTCAGTCTCCTTCGCTGTTTGTGCTCGCAAAACTCATTCTAGCGAATAACTGTCATCTATGGGCCTTTTTATCTTCTCTCACCCCCTTCTGTTGCGTTTAGATTGTAAATCCAAGCCTCAAGTAAAGTGAGAGGACGCCGATCCGCATCACGATACAGGAGGGAAAAGTGGACAAGGGAACCTTAGATAGTGTCGTCAGGAGAGGTTAAAAGGTTTAGAATATCCTCCAGCAGAATCATTCAGTCAGGGGGAAGACACTATGGACCAAGGGCACAGAAGGCACGACATTTCGGACAGGGTCTGGGGGTTGCTGGAACCTCTTCTTCCGGGTCGTAAGGGTTCCTGGGGCGGGA
>NZ_RQYL01000080.1 GCF_003860125.1 Fretibacterium sp. OH1220_COT-178
GTCCGCGACGGTCTTCTTTCGATCGAGGCGGCGTCGTCCCGTGCCGGCATGACGCGGGACGAGTTTGCGGCCCGGCTGGGCGAGGACGGCCAAGGCGACTCTCGTCCGGACTGATGCTTGTGCTGTAGGGGCGGGGAGCCGGTTTCGCTGAAACGGCACTGATACCCGATCGCATTCATCAAACGGAATAACAGCTTTGGCCCCCCTGTAAGGAGAGCTGCCGAGTGACAGCGAGGCTTGGGGGCAGGTTTTTTTCAAAAACAACCCATCCGCCTCACTGCGTTCGGCACCTCCCTTGACAGAGGAGGCAGGTCATTATCACTTTGTTGAACGCAATAGCGACGATGGCAGCGGCGGATGCGACGCGGGATGGAGCGGACTTATGTTGGCTCTTGCCAGAGCGTTCCTGCTGAAGAGGAAGGCCTAGCGTCGGATAGACGTAGCTAGTCCCTTAGGGACGGCGCTGGGTTTGCGGGCCTGGCCCTGCTCCTTGCGGCTCCTCTGTTCCTGCGCAAGAGGGACTAGTCTCGGAAACAAACGAACCTGAGGGCGGCTGCCC
>NZ_RQYL01000081.1 GCF_003860125.1 Fretibacterium sp. OH1220_COT-178
CCGTACCGGAAGGTGCGGCTGGATCACCTCCTTTCTAAGGAGACGGAGTCCGTTGGAATTTTCGATTCCGAATGGACGAAAGTCTTGCTGTTTTATCGGCGTAAAGCCGAGAAAGTCGCAAACGCGAACTGTCGCACGGGTTTTTTGCCCGGGCCGAAGCTCGAATCCCTTTATGGCTTGTCTGTATTTTCCCTGTGTAACTTGACAACCGAATAGAAGGCAAAGCTGTATTGGAGAGAAAAGTACTAAGGGCACACGGAGGATGCCATGGCATCCGACAGCGAAGAAGGACGTGGCAAGCGACGAAATGCCCCGGGGAGGTGCAAGCGACCCTAGATCCGGGGATGTCCGAATGGGGCAACCCCTCCGGCTTAGGCCGGAGACCCGCGTATGCGGGGGCGAAGTCGGCGAAGTGAAACATCTCAGTAGCCGGACATAGAAGAAATCGAAGAGATACCCTGAGTAGTGGTGAGCGAAAGGGGAGTAGCCTAAACCGATTGCGTGCAAG
>NZ_RQYL01000082.1 GCF_003860125.1 Fretibacterium sp. OH1220_COT-178
GGGACGGGGCCGGTGGATGTGGGGACGCTGAAAATCCTCTCCAAGACGCCGCCGGAGTACCCTCTTTTCTCCCGCAGGCGCCGTGAGGAGGGGAAACTGACGATCCTCATCACCATCGAATCGGGGCGTGTCGTCGACGCGGTGGTCGAGAACGGGAGCGGTCATGCCCGTCTGGACGAGGCGGCGCTGAAGGCGGTCCGCACCTGGAGGTTCGATCACGCGGGGCGGATACGCGCCCGGGTTCCCGTCAGCTTCCGTCTGGAACGGTAGCGGGCGTGTACGAACGGCATCGTTTTGAGTTATAATAATCCATGTTTTTAGTGAATTTTGTTCAGAAGGACTTTCGTCCAAGGGAATCCGGTACAAATCCGGAACGGTCCCGCCACTGTAAGCGTGACGAAACCGATACGCACCATTGTCCCCCGGCACGTGCGGGGATGAGAAGGTTCGGGATTAGGACGAGCGCGAGTCAGGAGACCTGCCGA
>NZ_RQYL01000083.1 GCF_003860125.1 Fretibacterium sp. OH1220_COT-178
AGTTTAAGCGAACTTTAGTTTTGCACCCGTCGGGTGCGGCAAAAATTGTTTGAAGTCTGTCTTTGAGACAGGTCAAAAATTTTGCCTGAGGATTTGGGGGCCACGAGCGCCCTTGACTTTTCGGAGTTACCTGATAGAATCTATCTCCGTTGAGCGTGATTGGGGAATGGTGCAACGGCAGCACGCCTGACTCTGGATCAGGTAATCGGGGTTCGAATCCCTGTTCCCCAGCCAATCAAGCGAAAAGTGGCCCCATCGACTAGCGGCCTAGGTCGTAGCCCTCTCAAGGCTAAAACACGGGTTCGAATCCCGTTGGGGCCACCATTGATTTTATCGATGATAGCGATTTGTAAAAAAGAGAGCCCTCCAGAAGGCTCTCTTTTTTTATGGTTCCTCGTTATTCTGTGTGGGTAAGGAACTATTCAGTCAAATTCAAATGTCCTGCGACGAGGTAAATCATATCGATGAAGGTCTGTTTGTTTCG
>NZ_RQYL01000084.1 GCF_003860125.1 Fretibacterium sp. OH1220_COT-178
CCGGAGAGCCCGCGGGGCGCGGACTTCCGCATCGACCAGTGGAACGTGGTCCTGGCCCGGCGCCAGAGCTGGGGCGACCTGGAGTGGGGATTCCGGGCGGAGTACCTGGAGCAGAGGAAGAAGTACGACGACCCCGCGGACACCATCGGGGGGTGGGGCGAGCAGCACAACCGCTACGATACGGACCGCCTGAGTTTTGCCCTGGACGGAGCGCTGCCCCTGGGGAAGCGCCACCTGCTGGAGTTTCTCTGGAACTACTATGACGAGACTTTGAACACGGACGGGGACATCGTGAAGAAGATGCGCGGGTTCCGTCGGCACAACCGCTACAGCTGGAATGCACAAATTCAGGACACCATCGGCCTGGGCAGGGGCGACGGCCTCTGGCTGACGCCGGTGGTGCGCTGGAACGCCGCCGACGGCCGAACGGAGTTCTCCTGGGGGGCGGCGCTGGCCTGGCGGATGAG
>NZ_RQYL01000085.1 GCF_003860125.1 Fretibacterium sp. OH1220_COT-178
CTCATCCGCCAGGCCAGCGCCGCCCCCCAGGAGAACTCCGTTCGGCCGTCGGCGGCGTTCCAGCGCACCACCGGCGTCAGCCAGAGGCCGTCGCCCCTACCCAGGCCGATGGTGTCCTGAATTTGTGCATTCCAGCTGTAGCGGTTGTGCCGACGGAACCCGCGCATCTTCTTTACGATGTCCCCGTCCGTGTTCAGGGTCTCGTCGTACCAGTTCCAGAGAAACTCCAGCAGGTGGCGCTCCCCCAGGGGCAGCGCTCCGTCCAGGGCAAAACTCAGGCGGTCCGTATCGTAGCGGTTGTGCTGCTCGCCCCAGCCCCCGATGGTGTCCGCGGGGTCGTCGTACTTCTTCCTCTGCTCCAGGTACTCAGCCCGGAATCCCCACTCCAGGTCGCCCCAGCTCTGGCGCCGGGCCAGGACCACGTTCCACTGGTCGATGCGGAAGTCCGCGCCCCGCGGGCTCTCCGG
>NZ_RQYL01000086.1 GCF_003860125.1 Fretibacterium sp. OH1220_COT-178
TCCTCGGGTCCATGTAGCGCGCACGAAGCTGGTACAGCTCCGTCGTCCGGTCGAAGCGTTCCCCGGCGTACCGGTAGTCGTTCTCCGTCACGCCCGTGCGCGACGTCGTCTCGCCCCATGCGTCGTACGTCCACGTGTCCGTCACCTGCGCCGACTCGTTCGCCAGCATCCGCACCGAGCTGTGGCCGTCGAACAGGTACCAGTACTTCGCTCCGCCCCGCTCCATCGCGACGAGATCGTCGCCGCCGCGGGTGTAGAAGGCCAGGAGCGCCCCCGTGCCGTCCGTCTCCGCCACCACGTGCGATATCCAGTTGTTCGTGTCCACCAGATACCGGACCGTGCTGCCCTCGCGCGACTTGCGGATCCGGTTGCCCCTCCAGTCGTAGCCGTACTCCTCCACCGCGACGTTCGCGCCCTCCTGCACCGTCGCACGCACCAGGCGGTTGAACGCGTCGTACGC
>NZ_RQYL01000087.1 GCF_003860125.1 Fretibacterium sp. OH1220_COT-178
AAGTGAAACATCTCAGTAGCCGGACATAGAAGAAATCGAAGAGATACCCTGAGTAGTGGTGAGCGAAAGGGGAGTAGCCTAAACCGATTGCGTGCAAGCCTGCAAGCGTTGCGCAAGACGGGGTAATAGGACCGTTCAGGAGGTTGTTGCAGCGACCTCGGGCAGTTACCAAACGCAAGGTCAGTTGAATGGTATTGGGAAAGCCAGCCGCAGAGGGTGAGAGCCCCGTAAGCGAAGGCGTTGCGTCTGCCTGTGAACGGCACCTGAGTAGGCCGGAGCACGTGGAATTCCGGTTGAATTTGGGCCGCCCATGGTCTAAGGCTAAATATGTCGGATGACCGATAGAGAAGAGTACCGAGAGGGAAAGGTGAAAAGCACCCCTGGCGGGGAGTGAAAGAGACCTGAACCCGTGTGCCTACAAGCGATCGGAGCACGA
>NZ_RQYL01000088.1 GCF_003860125.1 Fretibacterium sp. OH1220_COT-178
GAATCAGAACCACCGGCTGAGCCGGTGGTTTGCACCGGCCCTGTAAGGGCCCCATACCGGCAGCCCTGACGGGCCCTGAAGTTACGCCGCCCGCAACTCCGTCTCCGGCTGCCCCTAAAGGGGCCCATTATTTGCCTTCTCCTACCACAGCTTCACCCGTAAACGGGTCATACATCTCTTTTAGGCTTTGCTCATCATTGATCCTATCCTCCGACAGCTGCGTCCTTATATACTCCGCTATTCGCTTTTGATTCCTCCCCACCGTATCCACATAATAGCCTCGGCACCAAAAACGACGATTTCCATAGCGATATTTCAGATTCGCAAACCGATCGAAGATCATCAATGAGCTCTTTCCCTTCAAATACCCCATCACCTCCGATAC
>NZ_RQYL01000089.1 GCF_003860125.1 Fretibacterium sp. OH1220_COT-178
TCAATGCAACTTGAGCAGGAAGCAAGGCCGGGGGGGATGACATTTTCTCTGTCCCATTTCACCCTTTCAACCATGACATTTTCTCTGTCCCTTGACATCTCGATAGACAAAAGGACCATTCGCGATTCATTCCGTATCTATCATTTACGGGTTGTTGTATATAGAGAAGGGACACGATGTTTCGGTCACTTAATCACCTCAACGATTGTACGGAGCGCTCCCCTATATTCGGGGAAAATTTTAATTCACGTCTTCGCATTCTAGATAGTGTCGTCACAAGATATTAGCCCAAAGAGCAATGCAGCGAATTTGCACCGCGGCAACAAAGGATGCGGCATTTTTCGCATACCGTGTAGCA
>NZ_RQYL01000090.1 GCF_003860125.1 Fretibacterium sp. OH1220_COT-178
GCCTTCACCATCGCGTCCGCCGCCTCGATCGAACCCACAAGCCCCTTCGTCTCGATCATTCCCAAAGCCTGCATGTTGTTGTTCATCGTTCAGCCTCCAGGTTGGTCCACACCCATACGAAGTCGGCTCACTAGCCCTCGAGCCTGGGCAGGATGAACTCGACGTCCCCGTGCGGGCGCGGGATCACGTGTACCGAGACCAGCTCGCCGACCTTACCGGCCGCCGCAGCCCCCGCATCCGTGGCCGCCTTCACGGCTCCGACATCGCCGCGAACCATCACGGTCACCAGACCGCCGCCCACGTGCACCTTGCCGATCAGGACCACGTTCGCCGCCTTCAC
>NZ_RQYL01000091.1 GCF_003860125.1 Fretibacterium sp. OH1220_COT-178
GCGAGGCCAGAGCGGGGACGTCGGCGCTCGTCACCGCGGCTCCGCCCCAAAGGACCGTGCCGTCCGCCCTCACCGACACCAGCAGGGCCCCGCCCTCCCTCTTCGGCATCCCCTCGCCGCGGGGCAGATCCACCTCCACCCTCCCCTGCACGAAGCTGGCGGTCAGCACGAAGAAGATGATGAGCATGAAGAGCACGTCGATCAGGGGGGTGATGTCCAGCTCCAATCGTTTTCGGGACCGGCGTCTCATGGCGACAAGCGCCCCGTCTCACGGGCGACGTGCTCGCGGATCAGAAAATCCGCCGCGCGCTCCAGCGCCTCCGACCGGGAGTCGAC
>NZ_RQYL01000092.1 GCF_003860125.1 Fretibacterium sp. OH1220_COT-178
GTCGACTCCCGGTCGGAGGCGCTGGAGCGCGCGGCGGATTTTCTGATCCGCGAGCACGTCGCCCGTGAGACGGGGCGCTTGTCGCCATGAGACGCCGGGGCAGAAAGGGATTGGAGCTGGACATCACCCCCCTGATCGACGTGCTTTTCATGCTCATCATCTTCTTCGTGCTGACCGCCAGTTTCGTGCAGGGACGGGTGGAGGTGGACCTGCCCCGCGGCGAGGGGGTGCCGAAGGCGGAGGGCGGGGCCCTGCTGGTGTCGGTGAGGGCGGACGGCACGGTCCTTTGGGGCGGAGCCGCGGTGACGAGCGCCGACGTCCCCGCTCTGGCCTCGC
>NZ_RQYL01000093.1 GCF_003860125.1 Fretibacterium sp. OH1220_COT-178
GTATTGTTGTCGTTGGGATATTTGAAATCGCCGTCGGTGCGGTCGTGGTTCACGCCCAGAAACAGGCTGCCGTCGCCCAGAGGGGCGTTCCAGGCCAGACCGCCCCGTACCCGGCCCCAGGAGCCCGCCCCAAGGGAAAGGGTTCCCCCGGACTTTTCGGGCTTCTTCGTGACGATGTTGATGACGCCGCCCATGGAGGCGCCCCCGAAACGGGAAGGGATATAGCCGCGATACACCTCGATGCGTTCGACATTCTCGACCGGGATGGTGGAGAGGTCCACCGCCGCCTCGCTGCCCAGGTTCATCAGCACTCCGTCCACGTAGACCGCCACCTG
>NZ_RQYL01000094.1 GCF_003860125.1 Fretibacterium sp. OH1220_COT-178
AGGGAAAGTTCGTCGGAGAGAAGGGCAAGGGCGAGTGGGTGCGCAGCAAGCCCTATGCGCTCTGTTACGACTATTACAAACTTCAGGAAAAACTGCCCTTCGAGCGGTAGATGGCCGGGTTTCCCATCAAGGCGCAGGACAAAAGTCGTCCTGCGCCTTGCGTATCTTCCTCGGGTTTTCCCGGGCGCCGACAACAGCGGGCCGTCGCGAGCGCCTCCCGCGCCTCGGCGAGAGAAGAAGGGCAAAAACTACATGTGCAGCCAGCTCTTGAAGCCCTCCCCTACGACCTCCGACACGTCGGAGAGGATGACGAACGCCGTCGGGTCCACCG
>NZ_RQYL01000095.1 GCF_003860125.1 Fretibacterium sp. OH1220_COT-178
GAAATCCGTATCGCGATTGTCAGATAGCGACCGACACAGCATCCGCGGCCTGACGGCCGCGGAGAGCTGGTCGTCTGCTAGAACCTCCAGATCAGCGAGACGTAAAACGTCCGGCCCTGGAGCGGGTACCACAGCATGCGCTCCGGCCCCGTCCCCACCGCAAAGAGCTTCAGGTCCGGCCCCTTGTCGAAGAGGTCGTCCACCCCCAAAACCAGATTCAGGTCCTCCCGGGGCTGCCAGCGGACGCCCAGCCCCGCCGTCAGCAGGTCCGTCCAGCCCACCTCGCCCTGCATGTCGTAGTAGTTCCGCCCCACGTAGCGCAGCTCCGA
>NZ_RQYL01000096.1 GCF_003860125.1 Fretibacterium sp. OH1220_COT-178
GAAATCCGTATCGCGATTGTCAGATAGCGACCGACACAGCATCCGCGGCCTGACGGCCGCGGAGAGCTGGTCGTCTGCTAGAACCTCCAGATCAGCGACACATAGAACGTCCGCCCCTGAAGCGGGTACCACAGCATGCGCTCCGGCCCCGTCCCCACCGCAAAGAGCTTCAGATCCGGCCCCTTGTCGAAGAGGTCGTCCACGCCCAGGACCAGCTTGAGGTTCTCCTCAGGCTGCCAGCGGACGCCCAGCCCCGCCGTCAGCAGGTCCGTCCAGCCCACCTCGCCCTGCATGTCGTAGTAGTTCCGCCCCACGTAGCGCAGCTCCGA
>NZ_RQYL01000097.1 GCF_003860125.1 Fretibacterium sp. OH1220_COT-178
TTTCAACAGGCTTCGGTTCGGTCCTCCACCCCGCTTCACCGGGGCTTCAACCTGGACATGGATAGATCGTCGGGCTTCGGGTCTATTGTACGAAACTATGGCGCCCTGTTCAGACTCGGTTTCCCTGCGGCTTCAGACCTCAAAGTCCTTAACCTTGCTACGCACAATAACTCGCCGGCTCATTTTACAAAAGGCATACCGTCACACGCCCCTGCGTCCGAAAACGCAACTCGTGCTCCGATCGCTTGTAGGCACACGGGTTCAGGTCTCTTTCACTCCCCGCCAGGGGTGCTTTTCACCTTTCCCTCTCGGTACTCTTCTCTATCGG
>NZ_RQYL01000098.1 GCF_003860125.1 Fretibacterium sp. OH1220_COT-178
TTTCAACAGGCTTCGGTTCGGTCCTCCACCCCGCTTCACCGGGGCTTCAACCTGGACATGGATAGATCGTCGGGCTTCGGGTCTATTGTACGAAACTAATGCGCCCTATTCAGACTCGGTTTCCCTGCGGCTTCAGACCTCAAAGTCCTTAACCTCGCTACGCACAATAACTCGCCGGCTCATTTTACAAAAGGCATACCGTCACACTCCCCTGCGTCCGAAAACGCAGGTCGTGCTCCGATCGCTTGTAGGCACACGGGTTCAGGTCTCTTTCACTCCCCGCCAGGGGTGCTTTTCACCTTTCCCTCTCGGTACTCTTCTCTATCGG
>NZ_RQYL01000099.1 GCF_003860125.1 Fretibacterium sp. OH1220_COT-178
CCCCCTCAGGACAGGAGCCTCTTGGATAATGGAGGCATGAGGAATTCAGGTGACTTGAAATTGCCCGTCAAGCAAGCGCGCAAGGTATTCGTCCTGGAATGTCTTCGGGACGGCAGGATGACGAACAGGGAAGCGGCCCGGTCTTTGGAACTGAGCGTCCGTCAGGTTCAGAGGCTGAAACGGGATTTTATCCGTAAGGGATATGACGCCCTGAGGCACGGCAACACGGGGCGAAAGCCCGCCCACGCTCTGAAAGAGGAAGTTAAAAATATCGTCACAGAACGGGCTCAGTCAGAATATAAGGGCACAAGT
>NZ_RQYL01000100.1 GCF_003860125.1 Fretibacterium sp. OH1220_COT-178
CGAAATTCCCGAAAAGCCCTGATCGCCCCCAGCGACTTTCTGCGTGTCACATCGCCGAAGGACCGCCTTCCACGAGGCGTGAGCCTCGTGGGGCGTGTCGGTCGCTTACGTCGCCCCGCGTCTAAGCGACCAACGCAGCTCGTTTCTCTCGCTGGTTGTCTGCTTATGCCGCGGGGGCGACGCCAGCCGAAATTCCCGAAAAGCCCTGATCGCCCCCAGCGACTTTCTGCGTGTCACATCGCCGAAGGACCGCCTTCCACGAGGCGTGAGCCTCGTGGGGCGTGT
>NZ_RQYL01000101.1 GCF_003860125.1 Fretibacterium sp. OH1220_COT-178
CCGCTCGACCCAGCGAGGATGCTCTGCCCCGCCATGGCGCCGCCCATCTCGCCCAGCGACCACAGGCCCGTCGGGTCCGTGTTGGTCACGGGGTTCGCGTGCGCATACATATACTTGTGCAGGCTCGCCGGGTCATGCCGGTTCCCCTGGTGCGGGTCCAGGCTAAGGAACGTCCCCGTCCTCGGGTCCATGTAGCGCGCACGAAGCTGGTACAGCTCCGTCGTCCGGTCGAA
>NZ_RQYL01000102.1 GCF_003860125.1 Fretibacterium sp. OH1220_COT-178
GTGCAACCCTCCCGCCGCCGTCAAAGGCAAAGCACACAAACCTGCCGCAGACCATCCATGGCGAAGATATCCCAAGAGGTTCGAGAAGCAGACAGCAGGCAACGCTGAAAGTGAATTTTCAAACAGCCTCAATGCAACTTGAGCAGGAAGCAAGGCCGGGGGGGATGACATTTTCTCTGTCCCATTTCACCCTTTCAACCATGACATTTTCTCTGTCCCTTGACA
>NZ_RQYL01000103.1 GCF_003860125.1 Fretibacterium sp. OH1220_COT-178
TTGCGCTCACACAAGGTGCGGATGATCTTGCCTATCTCCACTTTGTACCGGCCGTAGACTATCTGACGACGATATTTCGGCGCGAAAACTATATGATATTTACAATTCCAGCTCGTATGTGCTAAGGTTCCCTTGTCCACTTTTCCCTCCTGTATCGTGATGCGGATCGGCGTCCTCTCACTTTACTTGAGGGAAAATACTTCTCATAGCTA
>NZ_RQYL01000104.1 GCF_003860125.1 Fretibacterium sp. OH1220_COT-178
TAATCCCGCCGAAGAAGAACCGTAAGGAGGCTCGAGAGTACAAGAAGCATCTTTATGAGTTTCGGCATTTGGTGGAGAATGCGTTTTTGCATTTGAAACGATGGCGGGGTATTGCTACACGGTATGCGAAAAATGCCGCATCCTTTGTTGCCGCGGTGCAAATTCGCTGCATTGCTCTTTGGGCTAATATCTTGTGACGACACTATCTAG
>NZ_RQYL01000105.1 GCF_003860125.1 Fretibacterium sp. OH1220_COT-178
GCGTTGATGAAGAGACGATTGTCCCGGGCTTTCCCGCCCCAGGAACCCTTACGACCCGGAAGAAGAGGTTCCAGCAACCCCCAGACCCTGTCCGAAATATCGTGCCTTCTGTGCCCTTGGTCCATAGTGACTTCCCCCTGACTGAATGATTCTGCTGGAGGATATTCTAAACCTTTTAACCTCTCCTGACGACACTATCTA